>JAAFIY010000110.1 GCA_013297985.1 Comamonadaceae bacterium
CTGCAGCGCGCTGTTTATCTGCCTGTGCCGCTTCAAAAGTGATAGCGCTCATGCGGCCGCCTTCACCGCAGGAAACACCCGCGCGTCGGCAATCTGCAGCGTGGCGCTGACCTTGCCCACGCGGCCGTCTTCAAACTTCACTTGCGTCTCCAAAAACTGCTGTTTCAGCCCGCCGTATAGGGCATCGACCAGCGGCGCGTATTTCTCGCCAATAAAGCCACGGCGGACCTTGTTGGTGCGAGTCAGTTCGCCGTCATCAGCATCCAGTTCTTTGTGCAGCACCAAGAAGCGGCTGATTTGTGAGCCTGCCAATAGCGCGTCGGTGGCCAGGTCGGCGTTGACCTTTTCCACGCACTCCAAGATGAGTTGAATCACCTCGGACTTGGCCGCCAAATCGGCATAGCCGCCATAGGCCAAGTTGCGCCGCTCGGCCCAGTTGCCCACTGCAGCGAAGTCAATATTGACCATGGCGCAGACCTGATCGCGCCCATCACCAAAAGCCACCGCTTCTTTGATGAAGGGGAAAAACTTCAGCTTGTTTTCTACATACTTGGGCGCAAACATGGCGCCGTCGTTGGCGCCACCTTTGATGCGGCCCACGTCTTTCACCCGATCGATGATCTTCAGATGGCCGTGGCTGTCGATGAAGCCCGCGTCGCTGGTGCGATACCAGCCATCAGCCGTCAATACGTCGGCCGTGGCAGCGGGGTTCTTGTAGTAGCTCTTGAGCAGCCCAGGCGACTTCACCAAGATTTCGCCGTTGTCTGCCACTTTGATTTCCACGCCGGCGCAGGGCACACCCACCGTGTCAGCCCGCGCTTCGTGGTCGGGCTGCAGGCACACAAACACCGCGGTTTCAGTGCTGCCGTAGAGCTGCTTTAAGTTCACGCCAATGCTGCGGTAGAAGGTGAACAAATCGGGCCCAATGGCCTCGCCCGCCGTGTAGGCCACCCGCACCCGCGACAGCCCCAGGCTGTTGCGCAGCGCGCCGTACATGGTGAGATTGCCCAGGGCGTACTTGATGCGATCCACCAGGCCGACCGAGCTGCCGTCCATCAGCGCCGGGCCCACCCGTTTTGCCACGTCCATCGCGGCGCCAAACCACCAGCGCTTCAAGCGCCCAGCGTCTTCCATGCGGATCATCACGCTGGTCAGCAGGCCTTCAAACACCCGGGGCGGGGCGAAGTAATAGGTGGGGCCAATTTCCTTTAAATCGATTTGCACCGTGGCTGACGACTCGGGGCAGTTCACTGTGTAGCCACACACCAGCCACTGCGCGTAGCTAAAGATGTTTTGCCCAATCCAGGCTGGCGGCAAATAGGCCAGCACGTCTTCGTCGGCCGTTAACTTGTCAAATTCAGCGCCCACCTTGGCGCGGTCAAGCAGGCTGCTGTGGGTGTGCACCACGCCCTTGGGGTTGCCAGTGGTGCCGCTGGTAAAAAACATGGCGGCCACGTCGCCGGGTTGGGCAGCGTTGGCCTCGCGCTCAAACAAATCGGGCTCTTGCTGCGCCAACTGCTGGCCCTGTTGCACCAGGGTGTCTAGGCTCAACAAACCGGCTTCGTCGTATTTGCGCAGGCCGCGCTCATCATCAAAATAGATGTGCGTGAGCTGCGGGCACTGGCTGCGAATGTCCAGCAGTTTGTCGACCTGCTCTTGGTCTTCCACGATGCAAATGCGCACATCGGCGTTGTGGATGGGAAAAACGCATTCCGCGCCCGCCGCGTCTTGGTACAGAGGCACAGGTACACCGCCCAAGGACTGCACCGCCAGCATGCTGGCATATAGCCTGGGGCGGTTGGCACCAATCACCACCACGTGTTCGCCGCGCTGCAAGCCTTGCGCGTGCAGCCCGCACGCCAGATGTGCCACCAGCGTGCGCAAGTCGCGCCAAGTCAGCGTTTGCCAGATGCCGTATTGCTTTTCGCGCATGGCCGCGCCGTTGGGGCGCGTGGCGGCGTGGTGAAGCAGCAGGGCAGGAAAAGTCAGGATCATGGGCACAGAAGGGTCAGCATTCCCAAACAGGCAACGGAGGCAACGGGCTTTGCGCCTGTGGGTGTATTGGGGGCGGATGGTAGGCAAGCCTTTGACGTCAAGTTGTCGTTACGACGACAATCGAGGGCTTTCGATGCAAGGACTTTCCCGCTCCGCAATCGCCCGGGGTCCGCCCTTTTCTACATGGCACACAACCCCAGCCACCCGCTGTATCAACGCCAACGCTCGCCTACCGGCGCTGAGCTCGACGCCATTGCGTGGCTGAGTCTTTTGGAGCCCCGTGCCAGCGAAAAAGCCGCTGCCGCCATCTTGGTGGGTGACGCACAGCCGGGTGACATGGTGTGCCGCCTGGGCCGACCCGTGACCTTTTGGTTCGGCGTGGTGTCGGGCCTACTAAAGATGAGCAGTGGCGATCCGCGCGGCCACGCCATGACCTTCACCGGCATCCCGCCTGGCGCTTGGTTTGGCGAAGGCACGGTGCTCAAGCGCGAGCCCTACCGGTACCACATTGAAGCGCTGCGCGCCAGCGTGGTGGCGGGCCTGCCGGTAGACACTTTTCATTGGCTGCTAGATCACTCCATTGCCTTCAACCGCTTTGTGATGAACCAGCTCAATGAGCGGCTGGCGCAGTTCATCGCCGCACGTGAAAACGACCGGCTGGACAACCCCGAACAGCGCGTGGCCCACAGCTTGGCTGCACTGTTTAACCCCGTGCTGTACCCCAGCGTGGGCAGCGTGTTGCGCATCACCCAGCAAGAGCTGGCTTATCTGGTGGGGCTGTCGCGCCAGCGGGTGAACGAAGCCTTGGCGCGCCTGCAGGCCAACGGTTGCGTGGCGCTGGAATATGGGGGCTTAAGAGTGCTGGACCTAGACGCCCTTCGACGCGGGGGTGTGTAACCATGCTAGGCCTAAGCGCTTAAGTTCAATTGGCCTCTTACGCCCTATTTTTGGGCCTAAGCAGCTATCTTTTTAGTAGCAATCGAGTTTTTTCATGACGATTCGCGTGTATCGGCCAGGCGCCGCGCCCGCCACGCCCGCCGCGCCATCAGCCAGCGTGGCGCGCGCTGCGCCAGCCGGACCTGTGGTCGCCGCTGGTGCGGCGCGCCTGAACAAGCGCATGGCCGAACTCGGCCTGTGCTCGCGCCGCGAGGCCGATGCCTGGATTGAGCGCGGCTGGGTGCGAGTCAATGGCGAGGTGGCCACCCTGGGCCAGCCCGTCAAGCACAGCGACCGCATCACCATTGACGACCGCGCCCGGGGCCAGCAAGCGCAGCAGGTCACTTTTTTGCTCAATAAGCCCATCGGCCATGTCAGCGGCCAGGCCGAAGACGGCCACCCGCCCGCCTGGCAACTGCTCAATGACCGCAGCCGCTGGCTGGACGACCGCAGTCGCCAGCGGTTTTCTTTGCAGCAACTGCGCGGGCTGGCCCCAGCGGGGCGGCTGGACATTGATTCCACCGGCCTGTTGGTGCTCACCCAAGATGGCCGCGTGGCCCGCCAACTGATTGGCGAAAACTCGGGCATGGAAAAAGAGTACCTGGTGCGCGTGCTGCTGCCCCAAAGCGGCGCAGCGCCCATAGAGCGCGATGTCCAGGCCCACACGCCCGCAACCAGCCTAGCCCGCTTGCGCCACGGCCTGAGCCTAGACGGCCAGGCGCTTAAACCCGCACAGGTCGATTGGCAAAACCCCGAGCAGTTGCGCTTTGTGCTGACTGAGGGCAAAAAGCGCCAAATTCGCCGCATGTGCGAAGCCGTCGGGCTGCATGTGGTGGGCCTCAAACGGGTGCGCATTGGCCGCGTGGTGTTGGGGAATTTGCCGCTGGGGCAATGGCGCTTTTTGCGCGACGATGAAACGTTTTGAGTCTGCCTTCGCCACAACCCATCCAGCCATGCACACCTTCATTTGTTTGATTCGCCAGGCCTTGCTTGGCGCTGGCGCGCTCTTGCTGGCGGGCGGCGTCGCAGCCCAGGGCGCGCGCACCGTCACCGCCCTGTGCAGCACCGACCAAAGCTGGTGCGAACTGGCCGCGCAAGAATTCACCCGCACCAGCGGCATCCGGGTGCTGCAAACCCGCAAGCCCACGGGCGAGGCGCTGGCGCAGTTGCGCGCTGAATCGGCCAACCCCCGCACCGACATCTGGTGGGGCGGCACGGGTGACCCGTTCTTGCAGGCCGCCGAGGGGGGTTTGCTTGAACCCTATCGGCCCGCCTACCTCAACGATCTACACAGCTGGAGCGTGCGCCAGCTGGCCATGTCGGGAAACCAAGTGGGCGGCTTCTACACCTCGGCCATTGGCTTTGGCTGGAACACCGAAGTGCTCAAACGCAAAAAGCTGCCCGAGCCCAAATGCTGGGCCGATTTGCTGCGGCCTGAATACAAAGGCGAAATTGAAATTTCGCACCCCGCCAGTAGTGGCACCGCCTACACCATCTTGGCGGGGTTGGTGCAGCAAATGGGCGAAGACGCCGCGTTTGACTACCTAAAAAAGCTGCACCGCCAGATCAGCAACTACACCCGCAGCGGCACCGCGCAGGCGCCCAATGTGGCCGAGGGCGAAGTGGCCGTGGGCGTGAGCTTTATCTTTGGCTTTGACGGCTGGCGCCACCAGGGCTACCCGGTTAAAACGGCCGCCCCCTGCGAGGGCACCAGCTATGAAATTGGTGGCATTGCGCTCGTCAAAGGCGCGCGCAACCCCGAAGGTGCCCGCGCCTACTACGACTGGCTGATGGGCCCCGTGGGCCAGCAAATTGGCGCGCGGGCCAACAGCCTGCAAAGCCCAGCCAACAAGACGTTTAAGCCCGATGCGCGCATTCCGTCGATGGATTCCGTCAAGCTGATTCGTTATGACTTTGAGCGCTACGGCAAGTCCGCCGAGCGGCGCCGTTTGCTCGAGCGCTGGACGCGCGAGGTGGAGCCGCTGCCCAGGTAGGACAATCGCCCTCTTGAAAACCTAAAAAACGCCGCTAGATCAGCGGCGTTTTTGTTCTTGTTT
The DNA here is from genome assembly GCA_013297985.1 of Comamonadaceae bacterium. GTDB lineage: Bacteria > Pseudomonadota > Gammaproteobacteria > Burkholderiales > Burkholderiaceae_C > JAAFIY01. The sequence continues at coordinate 4,989 of JAAFIY010000110.1, forward strand.
GTTCTTGTTCCGATCTGCCATGTCCACTGAAACCGCTACCCCCGTCACGCCCGACACACCCGCCCGCACCATGAGCTTCCAGGCCGAAGTGGCCCAGTTGCTGCATTTGGTGACCCATTCGCTGTACAGCAACAAAGAGATTTTTCTGCGCGAGCTGATCAGCAACGCATCAGACGCCTGCGACAAGCTGCGCTATGAAAGCCTGGACGCGTCGCACCTCATGGAAGGCGGCGCGCCACTTGAAGTGCGCATCAGCTTTGACAAAGACGCCAAGACGCTGACCATCACCGACAACGGCATCGGCATGAGCGCGCAAGAAGCCATTGACAACCTGGGCACCATCGCCAAAAGCGGCACCGCCGACTTTTTGTCGCGCATGAACTCTGAGCGCCGCGCCACCGCCACCGAGCAGGGCCAGTTGATCGGCCAGTTTGGCGTGGGCTTTTATTCGGGCTTTATCGTGGCCGACCGCATCAGCGTGGAAAGCCGCCGCGCAGGCGCACCGGCTGAGCAAGGCGTGCGTTGGGCCAGTACGGGCACGGGTGACTTCACCGTGGAAGCCATCACCCGCGCCGAGCGCGGCACCACCATCACCTTGCATCTGCGCGACGACGCGCTGGAGTTTGCGGCCGGCTACCGCATCAAGGGCATCGTGTCCAAGTATTCCGACCACATCAGCCTGCCCATTTTGATGCGCAAAGAAGAGTGGCAAGACGGCCCCGAAGGCCAACCCGGCCAGATGGTGACTACCGACGAATGGGAAACCATCAACAAAGCCAGCGCCTTGTGGACGCGGGCCAAAAAAGACATCAGTCGCGACGACTACCACGCCTTCTACAAAGCCATCAGCCACGACCACGAAGACCCGCTGGCCTACAGCCACAACCGGGTGGAAGGCGGCACTGAATACACGCAGCTGCTGTTTGTGCCCGCCAAAGCGCCGTTTGACTTGTGGAACCGCGAGAAAAAAGGCGGGCTCAAGTTGTATGTGAAGCGCGTCTTCATCATGGACGAGGCTGAATCCTTGTTGCCCAGCTATCTGCGCTTTGTCAAAGGCGTGGTGGATTCGGCCGATTTGCCCTTGAACGTCAGCCGCGAGCTGCTGCAAGAAAGCCGCGATGTGCGCGCCATCCGCGAAGGCAACACCCGCCGGGTGCTCACACTCTTGGAAGACATTGCCCACCACAACGCGCCGCCCAAGCCCGAGCTGAACGATGACGGCACGCCCAAAGACGTCACCGATGTGGTGTCTGACGAAGACAAAGCCCGCTACGGCCAATACGACAGCTTCTGGGCTGAATTTGGCACGGTGTTGAAAGAAGGCCTGGGCGAGGACTTCGCCAACCGCGAACGCTTGGCCAGCCTGCTGCGCTATGCCAGCACGAGCGCCGACACCGCCAGCGTGAGCCTGGCCGACTACAAGGCCCGCATGAAAGAAGGCCAAGAGGCCATCTACTACATCACCGCCGACAGCCTGGCCGCTGCGCGCAACAGCCCGCAGTTGGAAGTGTTCAAAAAGAAGGGCATTGAAGTGCTCTTGATGACCGAGCGGGTGGACGAATGGGCCCTGAGCTATCTGCACGACTTTGACGGCACGCCGTTGCAAAGCGTGGCCAAGGGCGCCGTGGACTTGGGCAAGCTGCAAGACGACGAAGAAAAGAAAGCCGCCGAAGCCGCCGCCGACACCGCCAAGCCGCTCATTGAGCGCCTGAAAACCGTGCTCAAAGACAAGGCCGACGACGTGCGGGTCACCACCCGCTTGGTCGATTCACCCGCCTGCCTGGTGGTAACTGACCACGGCATGAGCACGCAGCTGTCGCGCCTGCTCAAACAAGCCGGGCAAAAGGCGCCAGACAGCAAGCCGATTCTTGAAATCAATGTAGAACACGCGCTGATCAAAGCCTTAGCCGACCATGCCCAGTTTGACGATCTGGCGCACATCTTGTTTGACCAGGCACTGCTGGCTGAAGGCGGTTTGCCCGAAGACCCCGCCGCCTACGTCAAGCGGGTGAATGCCTTGCTGCTGAGCTGAGCTTGGCGCGCGCCGCTGCTGGGGCTGCTTATCCCGTACGATGGAGCAGCCGCCGCACACGCTCGCCATGACTGCACCCTTCGCCCCCCACCCCGCCGCAACCCACGCCGCGCCCGAAGCCAGCCACAGCCCGCCCGCCCCCGATGCCTTGCCATCGGTGCTGGTGGTCGATGGCGGCGCGCCCACGGCCCAGGCAGTGGCCCGCGCACTGGCCGACACCGCCTTTGTGCGCCACGCACCTGACGCGGCCCAAGCCTTGGCCCTGGCGCAGCACACGCTGCCCGATCTGATCGTGCTGGACATGGGCATGGCCCAAGGGCAGCCCCTGAACACCTTGCGCGACCTGAAAGCCGACATCCATCTGGCCGACGTGCCGGTGCTCGTGGTGCTGGGCAGCCACGACGGCGCTTTGGAAGTGGCCGCCCTGCAAGCCGGTGCGGCTGACCTGATTCATGCGCCGCTCAATGCGCTGCTGCTGCAAGCGCGGCTGGGCACCCAGCTGCGGCTGAAGGCCGCCACCGACGAGCTCAAACGCCTGAGCACGGTGGACGCGCTCACCGGTCTGTCCAACCAGCGCGCGCTAGAGGCCGCGCTGCGCCGCGTGATCTCGCTGGCGCAGCGCAACGCCACGCCGCTGTCGCTGATGGTGGTGCAGATTGATCACTTTGCTCGGCTGCAAACCCGCCACGGCCCAGCCGTCGCGCTCGACGGGCTAAAACAAGTGGCCACTGCGCTGTCGCAAATCAGCTTTCGGCCACACGACCAGGCGTTTCGGTTCACCGGCGAAACCTTTGCGGTGCTGCTGCCCGGCACCGATCTGGAAGGCGCCACGCTGCTGGCCCAGCGGCTGATGGCGCAGATGGACGATTTGGCGCTGCCACATGCCGATTCGCCCACCGCATCGGTGGTGACTTTGTCGTGCGGCCTGTGTGTGGCCGCGCCCAGCGACTTGCCCGCTGGCCCGGTGCACCAAACCGCGTTGTCGCTGCTGCAAGCCGCCGACGAAGCCCTGCAAGCTGCCTTGCGCCAAGGTGCGGGCCATGTGCGCTGGGTGCGCGGAACTGGCGGCGACGCACCCATTGCCCTGTGGCCCGAAGCGCCGCGCTACCGCGCGCCGGGGTGGCCAATCCAGGCCTAGTGGCCCGTGTGGCAAATGCCTTGCGCGTGAAACCGCGCATTCGCATCCCGCACCCAGGCATGAGCCTGTCGCTATCGGTGCGGGGTCAATGAAGTCTTGTTTGGTCGGCAGGTCTGGCTAGAGTGGATCAAAGGCCGCCCTGCCCGCCGCCACCGGGCGCTTGGCTGGCCTCAGCCGCCGTGTTTGCCGGGCGTCCACCCGGTGTGGCTGATGTGTCGCGCGGCCACATCGGTGGGCAAATCCTCCAGCGCCGAGCCCATGGAGTCGTTCCAGCGGTTCAGGTAGCCAAACAGGGCGACCACGCCCATGATTTCGACGATGTCGTCGTCGCTCCAGTGTTGGCGCAGCGCCTCGCCCACTTCGGGGTTGACGCCATTGGGCACTTCGGCCGCCGCCTGTGCAAACGCCAGCGCGGCCTTCTCGGCTGGCGAGAAGTGCGGGCTGTTTTGAAAGTTCCACGCATCGGCCAGGCGCGCCTCAGATGCGCCAAACCGCTCAGACGCCAAGATGGTGTGGGCCTGGCAGTATCGGCAGCCCGACACATAGCTGGTGACATAGCCCAACAAGCGCTTGAACTCGGGCGTGACCCTGCCTTGGCATTCCATCACCGCCTGGTTCAGTTCAGTGAAGGCAGCGGCAATGCGCGGCCGCCGTGCCATGGTTCGCACGCTGTTGGGCACCACGCCCAGCGGGCCTTTGAAGAACTGCACCCTTTCGCGCAGATCGGGGGCGAAATCGTTTTCTTCCAGCGGGGCAATCAGCGGCATCGGGCGGCTCCGGTACGGGTGGCAGGTTCTTTAACAACCGCTTGATTCTTGCAGGGGGCGTGCGCGCAGCGCCTGCCGCGCATCCCCCCCGCGCTACCCAGCGCCTACGCGCCCTAGCGCACCCCAAACCCTTGCGCCATGCCCGGCACGCCCGGCAGCGCCATGAACAAGCGCGTGCCCTGCAGCCAATAAGCCTTGCCCTGCTGCGCGGTGGGTATGGGGCTTAGCGCGATGTCGGGCACCAGCGTGTAGGTGCTGCCTGCCAACTCCACCCGCAACTGGCCCGTGGCCTCAAACGCCGCCAGGCCAGCTGCCGGGTCGGCCTGGGCGCTGGCCGTGGCGTCTGCGGCTTTGAGCAAGCGCAGCAACTGCGCAAAGTCAGCCGCCGCCGCATGCATGGCCTGTTGCGACCCAAAGGGGTTGGCAAAGCCCAGCGTGCCCTGGGGCGTGGTGCCAAAGCCGGGGGCTGCCGTGCCGGGGCTGCTTAAGGCACCGCCCGCTTGGGCGCTGTAGTGCTGGTTGTCCAACAGCACCAGGTAGCTGCCGTCGGGCAGCACCGTCAGGCTGCCACCGGCTTGGGCAAGCGCCTGCGCCATGGCGTCAAACGCCAGCAGCGCCGGCGCCCAGCGCACCACGATGCCGTCTAGCGTTTGCACCCAGCCACCCGCAATGCTGGGGTTGTGGGCTGCATTCTGAGCATCATTTTGGCCGCTAGCGCCCTGATTTAGGGCGGATGCAGCTACAGAAGTGATAGCGCTTAAGTAGATGCTGATGCGCCCTTTGGCCTGCCACACCCGGCGCTGGCCGTTGGCTGCGGTGGTGACCAGCGTGGCGCTGTCAGCCCCTACGCTGGCGCTGGCAAAGCCGCCGGTGGTGCTGAGCTGGGCCGCCAGCGCGTCGGCCAGGTTGCGGCCCAGGCGGGCGGGGCTGCCTTGCAGTTGGGGCACGTAGTCTTGGCGTTGCAGGCGGCCAGCGGGCGTGATGGCTGGGCTGGGCACCAAGGCCAGCGCATCACCCACGCGGCCTTGGTTGCCCTCGGGTGAGCCCAATAGCACTTGGGTGAGCCTGCCTTGGGTGTTGAAGCGGGCGCTTTCACCGGCGTGCACCAGCACGGGGGTGGTGTCAGCGCGGGCGGCCGTGCTGCGACCGGCGCTGGGGCCCACTTCAATGCGCAGGGTGCCGCTGGTGGTGTAGGCCACGGTGCCGTCGGGGCGCACCACCACTTCCACTTGAATGGGCACTTGGTCGGCCACCAGCACCAGGGGCTGGCCTGCGGCATTGGTCAGGCCGCCCAGCAGCGCGGTGCCTGCGGTGGTCACGTTGATGCTGATGCTGCCGCTCACCAATTGCGGCACGGGCACACCGCCCGGGCCTGCCACAAAGGTGATCTGCGCCGGGCTGGCTGGGTTCAGGCTGGTGACGCCCAGGTTGGCGCCACCTGGCAGTTGCAGATTGGCGTTGCCGCTGAGTTGCAGCACCGCGGGCGGGGTGGCACCGGTGCTGCCTGTGCCCGTGCCGGTGCCCGGTGAGCCCACGGCGTTGGCGTTGACCACCAAGGTTTGGCCGCTGCCGTTAACCACCACCGGCGTCCCTGGGTTGCTGCCGCCGCCAATGGGTGGGGTGGGCGGTGCGGGTGGGGCTGGGGTGTTGTCGGTAAAGCTGGCCGTGACGGTGCAGTTGGCCGTCACTGGGCCGGTGGTGAAGGTGTTGCCACTCAGGCTGCCGCCGCAGCCGCTGGCGCTGATGTCAAAGAAGCTGGCGCTAGCAGTCAAGCTAAAGGCTTGGGTGGCGTTGTAGGCCACCACCTGGGCGGTGTTGGGGCTGATGCTGCCGTTGGGCCCCGCCACCGGGGTAACGGTGTAGCCGCGCCCTGCGGTGCAAGTGCCGGAGTCGGCACCCAGGTTCAGGCCGTTGCAGACCCAGGTGTAGGTGGTGTTGCTGCTGGTGACGGCAGTAGCCGCGCCAAAGCTGCACAGGGTGCCAGGGGCGGGGGCTGTAGCCACCAGCGGCAGGCTGACGGCTGCGCTGCCGCACACGCCTGCAATGGGTTCCAGCAGGGTGGTGCTCGCAAAGCTGGCGCTGACGCCGCCAATGGTTAGCGTGGTGGTGGTGGCGGTGTTGAAAGCGCCACTGCTGGTGTGGCGCACGTCCACGATGTCGCCGTTCAACACGGTGCCGTTGGCATTGGTGAAGCTGCCGACTGCGTTGCCACGGGTGATGCGGTATTCGCTGCCCACACCGGTGATGCTGATGGCCGCGCC
>JAAFIY010000111.1 GCA_013297985.1 Comamonadaceae bacterium
CTTTTTCAAGCACCACCACGCTCACGTCTTTGCCCGCAGCTGCCGCTCGCTGCTTGAGCTGAATAGCGGTGGCCAGCCCGCCGGGGCCTGCGCCCACGATCACCACGTCGTATTCCATCGATTCGCGGGGGCCGAACTGTTCTAGCAATGAAGCGGGTGTGCGCATGGTGGGGCAGGGCTTGTGGTGTCACAAAGGGGAACGGTGCGGCGCATTGTAGAAATGGCACCGGGCCAATCGCATCGCACAATCGCTCGGACATGGTGCTTTTGTGAAAGGACTCTAAAAAATGACCTATTCCATCGATCTTTCGGGCCGAGTGGCCTTTGTCACTGGCGCCAGCAGTGGCCTGGGCGCCCAGTTTGCGCGCACCTTGTCGCGCGCGGGTGCCGCCGTAGTGCTGGCCAGCCGCCGCATGGACAAGCTCAAAGAACTGCGTGCGCAGATTGAAAGCGAAGGCGGCGACGCCCATGTGGTGCAGCTCGACGTGACTGACCAAGCCAGCATCAAGGCCGCCGTGGCCCACGCCGAAACCGAGATGGGCACCATCGACATCTTGGTGAACAACTCGGGCGTTAGCACCACCCAGCGCATCCAAGACGTGGCCGAGGCTGACTACGACTTCATCTTCAACACCAATGTGAAAGGCGCCTTCTTCGTGGCGCAAGAGGTGGGCAAGCGCATGCTGGCCCGCGCCAAGGGCGCGGCGCCGGGCAGCTACACCGGCGGGCGCATCATCAACGTGGCCAGCATGGCGGGCCTGCGGGTGCTGCCACAAATTGGCGTGTATTGCATGAGCAAGGCTGCCGTGGTGCACATGACCCGCGCCTTGGCGCTGGAGTGGGGCAAGTTCGGTATCAACGTCAACGCCATCTGCCCCGGCTACATCGACACCGAAATCAACCATCACCACTGGCAAACCGAGCAGGGCCAAAAGCTGGTGGGCATGCTGCCGCGCAAGCGGGTGGGCAAGCCCCAAGACCTAGACGGCCTGATCGTGATGCTGGCCAGCGATCAGAGCCATTTTGTGAATGGCGCAGTCATTGCCGCAGATGACGGCTTTGGCGCTTAGCTGCTGGCGCAACGCTCCCCATGCGAATCGAAATCCCCGAGCGCAAAAAGCGCGTGTTTGAAATGATCCACCCCATCCGCTGGGGCGACATGGACGCCATGGGCCATGTCAACAACACGGTGTACTTCCGCTACTTGGAAAGCGCGCGCATCGCGTGGTTTGACAGCATCGGCTGCGTGCCCAACCCCAAGGGCGTGGGGCCGGTCATCGTCAATGCGTTTTGCAACTTCTACAAACAGCTCGAATACCCCGGCGACATCCGAGTGACCATGTACGCCAGCGACCCCGCCCGCACCACGTTTGAGACCTGGGGCACCATCGAGCGCACCGACCACCCCGGCGTGATCTACGCCGCCGGCGGCGCTACCACGATTTGGACCGACTTTGCGGCGCAAAAAGCGGTGCCTTTGCCCCCTTGGGCGGCGGAACTGGTGAGGTTTGAGTAGGTTCTGATGGGTTTGCTGCAGCGCGGGCCAGGGCGTTTTTTCTGTGCCGCTTGTGGGCGCCTGGGCCCTATTCAAGGGTGTAAGAAGCTATGTTTTTTATAGCGTTAGAGTCGATCTAGGTACCGATGAAGATCTTGAAACCCCACGCCCATCGTCGCCCGCGCCACTTTTGGGCTTTGATTGCGGCCTGCGTGCTTTCGGTGGCTGCGGTGCCAACCTGGGCGCAAATTCCGATGGCGCCCGGCGCCCCCGTTTCACTGCCTACACCTGCCGCGCCGCCGCCCGGTGCGCCCGCTTGGAGCCCCAGCACCGACGTACCCGTACGACCGGGCCTGTGGTCGTTCGTGGTTCGCGGCGAGTTTCCGGGTCTGCCTGTGTTGCCGCCACCTCGTCCTTACTCGCTGTGCATCTCAGAAAGTGATGTTCGCGAGGGCCTGATTCGGGTGCAAAACGTACCGGTGTGCAACGTGCAAGGCGGCACCTGGACCGATGGCGCGCTGGCTTTGCGTCTGAGCTGCGGCGCCGAGGTGCCTGAGGGGCATCAAATTTCGGGCCGCTTGCAGCCGGGCGGCGCCGGGCTGCAGCTCAATGGCGCGGTGCAGATCGTGGTGCGGCCCCAGGCCACTGGCAACGAACGTGGGCAATACACCTATCACCAAGTGGGCGCCTGGCAGGGCCCTGCTTGCAACTAGGCGCTGGGCTCGCTTTGGCCTTGTGCGTTGGCCACTTCGGCCGTTCGGGCTTGCCAATGGGCCAGCAGCGCGGTTTCGACCTGATCCACGAACTGAGCGGGCTGCGCAAAGACAGCGGCCAATACGGCCGTGCGCAGTGCCTGGCGCTGTTGGGCTGTGCGTGACGTTTTGAGCGCATCCGCCGTCAGCAGGGCCGACGTCCGTGCGACATAGGCCTCTACGCCTTCGCACGCTGAGTGTCCCAGGCCCAGTACATCCAGCACCGCAGCGGATTCTTCTGCATGCGGCCCGGCTCCGCGCAAACTCACCACGGGCAGCCCGCACCACAGTGCGTCGAGCACATTGGTGGCCGAGCTTTGAGGCCACGCATCCAGCAGCACATCACACGCAGCTAAATCGTTCAAGTGGGCCTGGTGGTCTTGCACAGGGCGACGTGGCACAACGGTAACGCGCTCGGGCTCAATCTCACGCACCACCAACTGACGGCGCAGGCGCTCGGTGGTCGGCATGTCTGCAGCCGCGATATCGGTCAGAAGATGCAAGCGGGCGCTGGGTTGCTCAGCCATCACGCGGGCCACGGCATCAAGCAGCTCGCGGTGCAAGTGCGACAGCGGCGCGCAAACGGCCAAGGTGGGGGCAGTAGGGCTGGCGCGGTCTGCTTCTGCGCAGTTGGCATCGACCGACGGAGGGCACCACGCGACCATGCCGGGCAGCGTGAGGTCTTGCGCGGCGAACGCCGTGGCGCTGCCCCGCTCCGACGGCTGCGTACGAACGGCCCCCCAAGGCTGCGGCATCGCCCGCACGGCCGACTGCGCGTCGGGCCCCCAGGCCAGTATCCAAGGGGCGGCGCGTTCACTCAGCGACTGCATGCGTCCATCGGGGCCGTGGCCGCAGCAGTCGATCAATACATCCAAGGAGTCGGCGCGCATTTGTTCGGCCAAATCGGCGTTACCTAACGGTAGCGCCGCGCGCCAATGGGCCACCTTGTCTTGCAGCGCTTTGGCAACCGGCCCCGCTGGGGCGTTGTGATACACAAACAGCGTTACCTTCCCGGTGGGCCCGGCTTGCGCCCAGACCCTGAGTAGCTGCGCGCTGTGAGGGGCCTCAACGTCACCCACTAACAGGCCTACCCGCAAGGGTCGGTCATCGCGCAGCGCTGCGGCTACCGCCGGTGTCTTGGGCGGCCGTTGATGGCGCTGCCACCAATCCTCGTGAGCTTTTGCCTGAGCGGCGTTGTCCACCGGCCGGTCCAGCCGCAGCGCATGCAGTAGTGCAGAGCCAAACTCAGCGCTGTCCGGCGCATCGCGCACCACTTTGCGCAGGGCTTCGACGCCTTGGCGGACGTCGCCGCTATCGATCAGCGTGCGGGCCATGCCCAGGGTGACCTGGGTGGTCAAGTCTTTCTGGCCGTGGTCCAGCATCATGGCCTGCTGGTACTGCTCACGGGCCTGGCTAAAGTTGCCTTGGGCCCATTGGGCTTGCGCCATGGCCGCCAACAGCAAGACTGGCGGCGCCCGGCGCTGTTGCAGCATGGTGCGGTAGTGCGCCATGGCGGCTTCGTAGTCACCGCGCTGCAGCATTACTTGGCCCAAGGCGATGTCCACATCAAAGGCGCCCGGCGTGGCCTCTAACACGCGACGGCCCACCGCCTCGGCATCGTCGAGGTGGCCTAGCTGGGCCAGACCCGTGGCTTGCACACGCAACACTGCGTTGATGTCGCGGTGCTCGGCCATGGCCCGGTCCACCTCGCTTTGCGCTTCCGCCGCACGGCCCAGGCGGTACAGCCCCAATATCAGATTGGTGCGGGCGGCTTCCAGCTGCGGCTGCCACACCAGCGCTTGCCGAAAGTGACCCACCGCCTTCTCAACGAGGCCTTGGCGTAGCAGTACCAAGCCGAGGTTGTTGTGCGCTTCGCCGTAACTGGGGCGAAACAGCAGCGCGCGCTCCAAGCTTTCGCGGGCGGCTGCCAGGTTGCCGCTTTCGTCTTGCACCACCGACAGGTTGTAGTGCGCTTCGGGCAGATCGGGTTGCTGGCGAATGGCTTGCTTGAAGGCTTGCTCAGCCTCGGCCCGGCGGCCGTACATGCGATGGATGATGCCCATGTTCATGAGCGGCGCGGCCATGCGGGGCTCGTTCTTGTAAGCACGTTCGAACTGCGCCATGGCCGCGTTGTAGTCGCGCATCTGCACGGCGAGCATGCCCAAGCCCACGGCCACCAGCGGGTGTTTGGGTTCCACCGACTGCGCATGGCGCAAAAAGTCGGCGGCTGCGGCCCGGGCGTCCTCGTCTTGGCCCTGCACGGCATTGACCGCCGACTGCACGTCGACCACGCTGGGGTGTGTGCGGCGGGTGCCGTCACTTTCGGGCGGGGTGGCGTCGGGGCTGCTGCCCAGGGTCAAACCCTCGCCTAGGGTCAAGCCCGCGCCGCTGCGCATTGCGCCACCAAAAACTGGCTCTTCGGTTGCGTCATTGGTTGGCTGGTCCAGCTGCAAAGACGCTCCTGCTGCGTCGTCATCGCCAACGCTTTGGATCGGCTCGGGATGGGTTTGGGCGGTTTTCGACGGTGTCAAGGCGGGCCCTTGTGTAAGCAACGATGTGCATCGCCGCAGCCGACGCGGCGGATTTCAGGTACGGGCCATGTCGGGTGTCATGGCGAGTAGGCGGTAAAGCCAGCTTGTACGAAGGTACGAGAGTAGCGGTAATCCCCGTGATTTTTCTCACACAAAACTAGGCTAAGCGGGCCGTTTCGGGGCGTTTTCGCGCTATTGCCCTACATACACGCGTGCTAGCATTGTTTCATCCTATTGGTGTAACCACGGGTTAACTGGGTTGCAATTCGGGGCTCAAGTTCTGGCGGCAGCTGCCGATAGGTCTGGAACGGCGGGGTGCGTGTGGGGGAATGGGCCTCTACGCAAGCGACACCGTAACTTTTGGTTCTTCAGGAGAACGCTCATGCAAAGGCATTTACTTATCAAGGCGGGCTTGGGCTTGGGCTTGCTGGCCGGCTCAATGGCCGCGTCCGCTCAGCTCCAGTCCTTTGCGAAGACGATGATCTTCGCCAAGTTCAGCAGTTCGGGCTCATCGTATGCAGTGTTTACGCCCTTCGGCGTGGACGGCAACCAAGGTGTGGTGATGCTGGACCTGAGCCAAGGTGCAGGTGGCACCGGCACGGCTCCGGCGCCGGACGGTTGGGGCTTTGCGGTGGGCGGCACCGTTAACGCAGCTGCAGGCGGTCCGGTTTGGGCCATCAACCTGCCAGCGCTCTCTGAAACCAGTGCGGCCATCACGGTGTCGTATGTGGATACTGCGAGTTCATTCACCAACAGCACCAAAACGGCATCTGCAGGCACCATCACATCGTTCTACGGCGGTGGTACTTCTAGCGTAATCCTGTCGTTTATTCAGGCCGCTACCTCTTCGGGCATGGCCTGCAACATGACGTTTACGGCGTCGATCGGCACCGATCTGTTCCTGAAGTTCACCAACTTCAGCGTACGGCCCGATTCGAACGCGTACCCGCAGGCTTCTGGTGCCGTTACCTACCGCACCAAGTCGGGCACCAGTGCTTCTGACACCGTGCAAATTGCCTCCAGCGACTGGAACGGCTTTAACTTCACTGGGTCGTCGGCCTTCCCAACGTTCTCGGCTTACTCGATCCAAACAGGCTCGGTGGCGTCCTTGTCTGGCACCTACGCAGCCAGTTCGCTGTCGCGTGCCAACATCTGCAACACCGGTGTGTTTGCCACGCGCAACGCCTTGAACTCCGCAGGCTCCAGCATTGGTGCTCGCGAAGGTCTGTTCCGCCTGTTCTGATGTGTTGCTGACTTAGCGGGCAAAGCCTCGGGGCTTGCCGCCAGGTCAAACAAAGCCCGCTTCGGCGGGCTTTTTTGTGGCCGTTCGCAGGCCGAGCGAGTGCGCCTGGGCTGAGGTGTATGCCGAACTTGGCGGCAAATGCGGGCTTGATTTGCTGTTCGGCAGGGCTCGGGGGCGGTATTGTTCAGGGGTGTAGCGCGCTCTTGTCATTGCTTCTTCGCCGATATGCCCAAACCTTCGCCGTCCCGCCCAGCCGCCCAAAAGTCATCTGGTAGCCCAGCGCCGCTGGCCTTTTCGCCCGAACGCAAGTTCGCTGAGGCACTCACGGCCTGGCAGGACGGTAAACCCAGAGAAGCCGAAACGCTGGCCGCGCAACTCGTCAAGGCCGTCCCGGCGCATGCCCACGGTTGGTTCATTCGGGGCTTGGCGGTGGAAGCACTCGGCAAGCCGGCGGTGGCTTTGAAGCACTTTGAGCAGGTCAAAGACGCGCCCGATCTGCTGTTTGGCGTGGCCCAGGCGCGCGGCCGTGCCCACTTGGCGCTGAGCCAGACTGAGTTGGCCGTGAGCCACCTGCAAGAGTCATTGGCTTTGCAAGCCGACGATGCGCAAAGCCACTATCTGTTGGCCCTTGCTGTGATGCAACAGGGTGCCCAAGACGACGGTCGGCGGCTCTTGCGTCAGGCGACGCTATTGGACCCAAGTTTGGGCGCCGCCCACTTCGAATTGGGCGTGATGTACCTGCAGCAGGGTGACTACGCCAAAGCGCAGACCTCGTGCGAATTGGCGGTGAAGTACCTGCCCGGCGTGGCGCTGCCGCTGAACAACTTAGCCCTCGCCTTGAAGGCCCAGGGCATGCTGAAAGAGGCGGCGGAGCAGTTTGAGCGCGCCGTAGCGGTTGACGCCAAATTTGCCGACGCCTGGGGCAACTTGTTCATCGTGCGAAGCGAACTTGGCGTGGCCAGCGCGGCGCAGGCTCGTGCGCAAGCCGTCAAGTTGTCGCCGCAGTTGGCGGAGTTGCTGGACGCCGCTGTGGGCCGCCCGGCATGAGCAAAACCGGTGCTGCGCCCGCAGCAAGCCTGCCCACCGACGACGAGCTGGAGGCCGCCGTCAGATCACGTGACATCAAGCTAGCTCTGCGGCTGGTAGCGCAACGTTTGCGCGCCGACCCGCTGGACGCCGAGGCGCTGTACATCCGAGGCGCTTGTGCGATGGTGCAGCGTGACATGACCAAGGCGCGACGCGACTTTGGAGCCCTGGCTAAGCGCCACCCAGAGGTGGTCCGGTTTCGCAGTGCCGAAGCGGCGGCATGCTTGGCCAGCGGGCGCTACGAAGAGGGCTTGGAGCTGTTGGAGCGCTCAGCCGCCCAAGACCCTAGCGACATCCCCACCCAAATCAACCGCATCCAGGCCTTGTTGCGATTGGATCGCGTGGACGAGTCGCTACCGCTCGTCACTGATCTGGCCCACCAAGACGCCAACCTGCCCGAAACACGACAGCTGATGGGCGAGGTACTGCGGCGCCTATACAAGTTTGACGAGGCCATCACTTGGCTGGAAGCCTGGCTTGATTTGGAGCCCGACAACCCCATGCCACGCATCGACATTGCGCTGTGTGTGCACCATATGGGCAACCATGCTGTGGCACAGCGCATGGTGAGCGACACCTTGGCGGCCTTGCCGCCCGACCTGCCAGTGGACAACTTGACGCGCCTGTGTTTGCGGGCCCAAGAAGGTGGCGCGCCGACGCTTGGGCTGCTCGGCCTTCGGCATGCGGTGGCGGTGTACCCGGATGACCCCACGCTCAACGTCAACTTGGGCATGGTGCTCAACGGCATGGGTCAAAGTGGTGAGGCCTTGTACTTCTACAAGCGCGTCATCAAGCAACACCCTGACTTGGCCGGTGCACATTTTCACGCGGCCACGGCTTACTTGGCGCAGCGCAAGCAAGCCGACGCGCAAAAGCATCTTGAACGCTGTGTGGAGATTGAGCCCACCAATTCGTCGGCCCTCACCCAACTGGCCAACCTCAAACGCGAGGCAGGTCAACCGGCCGAGGCAGTGAAGTTGCTCGAGCGCGCAGTGCGGCACGACAAAAAGCTGGTGGATGCTGTCATGCAACTCATGACCCACTACAAAGAGGCCAGCAACTACGACGAAGCGGAACGCTGGATGCGTCGGGCTGAAGCTCTTCAGCCTAATGCGCCGCACCTCAAACAAGCCCGTGCTGATCTGCAATTGCGCCGCGGCGACATCGCGGGCGCCAACACCATTTTTCGTGAACTGATCGCGAATTTTCCGAACCACGCCGATGCGGTGTCTGGCCTGCTGTTTTGCAGCAACTACGACCCGGTGCTCACGCCCGAACAGGTGGCCGCAGCCTACCGCCAGTGGGACGAGCGTTTTGTGCGCTGGCGCTTGCCCGCCGAGCTAAAGTTTGAAAACACCCCCAAACCGCGCCGCAAGCTGCGGGTGGGTTATGTGTCGGGCGACTTGCGCATGCACTCGGTCATCTTCTTTTTTGAGCCGCTGCTCACGCATCACGACCGCAGCAAGTTCGACATCGTTCTCTACGCCAACCAAAAGCATGCCGATCCCACCACTCGGCGGCTGATGGATTTGGGCGACAAATGGCGCTGGACGGTGGACTTGAGCGACGAAGCGCTGGCCGAGTTGATCCGCTTGGACCAGATCGACATCCTGATCGACCTGAGCAACCACACCGGCTACAACCGCTTGATGTTGTTTGGCCGCAAGCCCGCGCCGATTCAGATGACCACCATCGGCATGCCCACCACCACGGGTTTGTCGGCCATGGATTGGCGCATCACCGACAGCTACATGGACCCGCCCGGCGTCACCGAGCATTTGCACAGCGAGAAGCTCCTGCGCATCTTGTCGCACTGGTGCTATCGACCGTCGGACGACGCGGTGAACCTTCCAGTGGCGCCCACGCCCGCACTCAAAAACGGCTACATCACCTTTGCCAGCTTTAACGCCTTCGGCAAGATCAACAGCGTTGTGCTGGGCCTGTGGGGCCGGGTGTTGCGCGCGATTCCGGGGTCAAAGCTGATTGTGGCCACGGGCTCCAAGGCCGACGACAAACGCGCCAACGCCTTGGTGCGGCGCACCTGCAAGGCCGCAGGTATTCCGCTCGCCCAACTGGTGCTAATGGAGCGCAAGCCGCTCAAAGACTATTACGGCTCGCATGACGGCGTGGACATCCTGCTCGATTCGTTTCCCTACACCGGCGCGACCGTCACGGCGCATTCGCTGTGGATGGGCGTGCCGGTGATCACCCTAGCGGGCCCTAGCCCCATTCACCGTTCGGCCACTTCCATGATGAGCAGCGTCGGCCTGCCCGAATTTGTGGCCCACAGCCACGACGAATACGTGGCCATTGCCAAACGCTGGGCGGCGGATGTGCCGGCGCTTGCGCGCATCCGCGATGGCATGCGCGAACGGATGCAAGCCAGTCCCTTGATGGACGGCGCCCGGGTGACCAAAGACTTGGAAGCCAAGTTGCGCAGTGTGTGGCGCGACTGGTGCGAGGCCCAGGGCGAAAAGCCTGGCGACGCTCAGGCTGCGTTAGAAACCACCACCAGCGCGCCGCCCAAGAAAACCGCCAAGGCCCGCAAAAGCGCGGCCCAACCCCAATAGATTGTTGCCACCGGAGACCGTATGCCTGCCGCCAAAAAAACGCCCAAGACTCCCGCAAAACCCGCATCCAAGCCCGGCGCTGCACCTGCACCGGCCAAGGCCCGCGCCAAAGCCAAAACGGCCTCAGCCCCCGCCGCGTCGGTGCAGCCACCGGTGCAGCTGCCCGCCCAGGTGCACGCCGCGTTGCAGGCCGCCACCGCCATGCCGGTTGCTCACCAGCCGGGCACCGATTTGTTTGACTACTTCGCCAGCAACTCGGGCCGCCTCATCTTCAAGTGGATGCATTACTTTGACATCTACGAAAAGCACTTTGCCCCGTTTCGCGGGCGTGACATCAAGTTCCTGGAAATCGGCGTCTTCCACGGCGGCAGCTTGCAGATGTGGAAAAACTACTTTGGTCCGCGCGCCAAGATCGTCGGTGTGGACATCAACCCGGTGTGCAAGACTTTTGAAGAGCCCGGCATTCAGATTGAAATTGGTAGCCAAGAAGACCGCACCTTCTTGCGTGAGTTGGCAGCAAAACATGGACCCTTTGACATCATCTTGGACGACGGCGGCCACACCATGGGCCAGCAGATCGTCACCTTCGACGAGATGTTTCAGCATGTGCGGCGTGACGGACTCTTTCTGTGCGAAGACCTGCACACCAGCTATTGGAAAGAGTGGGGCGGCGCCTATCGCAGCCCCTACACCTTCATCGAATACGCCAAGCAGCTCATTGACCAAATGCACGCCTGGCACAGCAAAGACCCAGAGAGTTTTCAGGTCACGCCGTTCACGCAATCAGCCTTTGGCATGCACTTCTATGACAGCCTGCTGGTGATTGAAAAACGGCTGATTACCCCGCCGGTGTCACGTGCCACTGGCAAAGCGTCGTTCTGAGCGCAACCGGCCTGCTGCGCCCTATTTATGGGCGCAAGCAGCTACAAAAAATGTAGCAAATGGCTTCTGAGGGCTACTTGGCCTTGGCCACCCGCCCCATCAAGTAAAACTCAGGGTTGGGCTGCATGCCGCTGACGTTGGCCATGCGGTTGCTTAGGCCAAAAAAGCCCGTGATGGCGGCGATGTCCCAGGCGTCTTCGTCGTCAAAGCCGTGGGCGTGCAGGGCGGCAAAGTCGGCGTCTTCGATGGTGTGCGACGCCGTACACACCTTCATCGCAAAGTCCAACATGGCGCTCTGGCGGGGCGTGATGTCTGCCTTGCGGTGATTGATGGCCACTTGGTCGGCCACCAAGGTTTTTTTCTCGTAAATGCGCAGGATGGCGCCGTGGGCCACCACGCAATACAGGCAGTGGTTGGCCGCGCTGGTGGTGGTGACGATCATTTCGCGGTCGCCTTTGCTCAAGTTGCCCGTTTCTTTGAGCATCA
>JAAFIY010000112.1 GCA_013297985.1 Comamonadaceae bacterium
CAGGCCCAGCGCCCCGGCGCCGTCACCGTGCTGGCCGAGCAAGACGCGCAAACCGCCGAGCGCGCCCGAGCAGCGGGCGTGGGCCATGTCATCCACAGCGACTTCATGGCCCTGCGCGCCGCTGATGTGGCCCCGTGGGCACCGCAAGGTTTTGATGTGGTGAGTTTTTTGGATGTGCTGGAGCATTTGGTGGAACCCCAATACGCCCTGCGCCAGGCCGCCAGCCTGCTTGGGGCCGATGGCTGCGTGTTGGCGTCGGTGCCCAATGTGGGCCATTGGAGCGTGCTAGCCGATTTGCTAGAGGGCCACTGGGACTACGCCCCGGCGGGCATCCACTGCATCACCCATCTGCGCTTTTTTACCCGCTCGGGGCTGCACCGCTTGATGGCCCAAGCGGGTTTGCGGGTGGAGGCGATCCAAGGCACGCCGGTGCCCATGCCCGAGCACTTTGCCCGCGCCATCGCGCAGCGGCCTTGGGGCGGGCTGCAGGTGGATGGCGAAAGCCTGAACACCTACGCCTGGCTGGTGCGGGCTGTGCCCGCTTAAGGCGCCACCGTGCAGATCAGCGCCCTGCTCGTCAACTACCGCAGCGCGGCCGATATCGCTGCTGCGCTGGAGCGGGTGTGGGCCGACCAGGCCAGCGTGGCCGCGGTCATCGTGGACAACAGCGAACATCCGGCCGAATGGCAGCAACTGCAAAGCGCGGTTGAGACGGTGCGGGCGCGCTACCCGCTAGGCCGCGTGCAACTGGCACGGGCCCCGTGCAACGTGGGCTTTGGCGCCGGTTGCAACTTGGCCGCCCGGCATGCGCCGGATGCGGACGCGTGGCTGTTGGTGAACCCCGATGTGCGCCTGCACCCAGGCTGTGTGGCCGCCTTGGCGCAGGCCTTGCTGGCGCAGCCACAGCTGGGCGCAGTGGCACCCCTGCAGGCACTGGACGAGGGTTTTGATTGGCTGCTGCCGCCCGCCTGGGCGCCGAGCGCCATGCGGGAATGGGCTTTTCTAAAAGCTGAAGGCGAGCCGCGCCACGCTCAGCGCCTGCAGCGGGCGATTGCCGCCCAGTCACTTGGCTTGTGGGAAAGGGCGCGCCCCGGGGCCGCACCCAGCACCGACGCGCAAGTCGTACCCCAACGCGGCCTGTCGGGTGGGGTAGTTGCCGTTCGTGCCACAGCCGCCCGCGCAGTGGCTACAGGGCCACAGGCAGCGCTGTTTGATGAGCGCTTCTTTATGTACTTTGAAGACGCCGACCTATGCCGCCGCCTGCGCCGCGCGGGCTGGGCCCTTGGCGCGGCACCGGCCGCCCGGGCCACCCATGCGTGGCACCAAAGCCCCACCAAGGCCGCCTTGATGGCCGATGGCGCGGCCCGATTTTTTGCGCGGCACGACGCCGACCCCAATCCCTGGCGAGAGCGCACGCGGCGCTTGCTGTTGCAAGCCCGTGTGTCGCCCGCTGGCGCCATGGCTGCGCCCCATGGCGGCTTGGTCGATGGCTGCCTGCCCACGCCGGGCGCTACACCCGCGTCGCCTTGGCTGGTAGAAGTCGGCCTGCATCCGCTGATGTTCAATGCGGTCGCGCACTGGAGCGTGCTGCCCGCCGTGGCTTGGCCGCCTTCACCGATTGCCCGCGCCGTCAGTTCAGCACCCGACACGCCCCTTTGGCTGCGCGTCAGTCATCCTGAGCCCGACGGCACATGGCATTGCGGCCCCGTGCAGGTGGCACCCAAGGCCGCCACCTTGCCGCTTGTTGCAGCCCCGGTGGGGAACTGACCGCACCACTTCAGGCTCGCAGACACCATGGCAATTGATCTTCTGACTCTACCCAGCCGACTACGGGCTGCTGGCTTGGCGCTGGCCGCCGCAGCCGTGCTGCCCGCTGCCGCCCAAATGCCGACCGCCAAGCCCAGTGCAGTTGCGGCGCCGATCGCACCTGCTGTGGCAGCGCCCACCGCGGGCGCTGCCCTGTCTACGCCCGCACCGGCCGCGCCCACCTTGGGCGCCCTGGCCACCACCAACCCCTTTGATGCCGAGCGCAAGCTCTGGGCCGACCGCATTCCGGTGCCGCCGCCCCCTCCGCCCCCGCCGCCGCCCCCACCCGTCACAGACGACGATTTGCTGGTGTACGCCACCTTTGTGGTGGGCGACATCAAGCGGGCCAACGTCAAGCTGGGCAAGCGCTTTGCCAGTGCCAACCCCGCCAATCGCCCATTTGTGACAGTGCAGCCGGGCCAGCGCTTGGGCGAATGGGTGGTGCAGAACATTGAGCAAAACCGGGTGGTGTTGGCCTGGGGCCCCCAAACCCAGTCCATCGGGTTTGGCAAGAAGAACGACCGGGCCGCAGGCATGCAGATGGCCGCTGCTGCGGCGCCGCCGGTGCAGGGCGCGTCTGCCGTGCCAGAGGCCCCAGCCGCACCCCAAGGCGCAGCGCCTGCGCCCGGCGGCCCGCCAGGTGGCGCGCCCACCGCACCGAGCGCCAACCCTGGCGGCGCCCCAAGCGGGCAACCGACGACTGCGCCGCCGCCGCAAGCGTCAGCCCCGGCGCCCGGCGCTGCAGACCCCCTGGCCAACGCGCCGCCGGGGAGCTTGGCCGCAGCCATCGCGGCGGCCCGAGACGCCGCCATGCGCCAAAACCAAGGCACTAGCGCCGCGCCTGCTGGCCCCGCCACGTTCGTCAACCCGTTTGCCCCTCGCTAGGGCCCGGTTTGGCCGCCCCTGGCCGGGTTTGACGACAATGCGGGGTTTGCCTGCGGTATCCGCCCGCTTTGGACGGATGGCCAGCTGCGCCAGGAATTGCCCGTCGTGACCCTTGTCGCCGAAGAACACACGCTAGTCCCCTACCACGCCAGCGAGCCGCCGCGCGCCTCTGGGGGCGCGGCCACTCGGGTGCTGGCTTTTGCGCCGCACCCGGATGATGAAGTCTTTGGCTGTGGCGGCACGCTGGCGTTGCACGCCGCCCGTGGCGATGCGGTGTCGGTGGTGATTTTGAGCGCCGGGGAGCAGCAAGCCGACACGCACGCCCCGCCTCTTCAGCGACTGGCCGAAAGTGCGGCGGCAGCCGCAGCGCTGGGCGTGCCCGCGCCGGAGTGCTGGCATTGGCCTGATCGAGGGTTCAAATACGCCGCTTCCGCCGTGGAATCGGCGGTAGCAGCTATCAAAACTATAGCGCCTAGTGTGATCTACGCCCCCAGCCCCTGGGAGACGCACCCCGATCATCGAGCGGCCGCGCTGGTCATCATGGAAGCAGCCCGGCAGTGCGCCGCCGAGCGGGCACAAGAAATCACCCTGCTGCTGTATGAGGTCAGCGCGCCACTGCGGCCCAACTACTTAGTGGACATCAGCGCCACCTGGCCCGCCAAACAAGCCGCCATGGCCGCCTTTGACAGCCAAAACGCGGTACTGCCCTATGGTGACTTTGTCGGCGCGCTCAACCGCTACCGGGCGCTCACTCTGGGGGGCAGACCGGATCATCGCCAGGCCCACGTGGAAGCGTTTGAACAACTCAACACCACTGCCCTGCGTGACTGGGGCCAAGCCCCGCGCGCCTTGGCCGAGCGGGCCCTGGCCCTGCGCGGATTGCCCGCCGCGCCAATGGACCAACCCGTGGTGTCGGTGGTGGTGCGCAGCATGGGGCGCCCCACGCTGGCGCGCACCTTGAGCAGCTTGCGCGGCCAGACTTGGTCGCCGCTGCAAGTGGTGTTGGTGGATGCCAGTGGCACCGGTCAGGTGCAGCCTGGCGACGCCGCCCAGGGGCTGGACGTGCAATTGGTCAACCTCGGCCAGCGCCTGCCCCGCGCAGAGGCCGCCAACGCAGGTTTGGCGGCAGCCTCCGGGCGCTGGGCCCTACTGCTGGACGACGACGATTGGCTGTACCCCGACCACATCGCCAAACTGGCCCAGGCGCTGCTGCAGCATGACCATGCTCGCGCGGCACACACGGGGGTGCAATGCGTCGATGACGCAGGCGCCCCAACCGGGGTGCAGTTCGACATGCCTTATGCCCCGCGTGAGCTGGTGCTGGGCAACTTTTTGCCCATTCACGGTGTGCTGTTTGAACGCAGTTTGTTCGCGGCTGATGGCTGTCGTTTTGACGCCCAGTTTGATTTGTATGAGGACTGGGATTTTTGGCTGCAGATTGAGCAGCGCACCGCGCTGGCGTTTGTGGGCGGCATCTCGGCAGCCTATCGCATCAATGCGCACAGCGGCGCGGGGGTGCAGGTGGACGCCGACACCGCACGTGCCGCCACCCAAGCCATTTTTGCCAAATGGCAGCGCCAAATCAGCCCAACGGTATTTGATGAGCTGGTGCGCCGCAGCCTAGAGCGGCGCGCCCTGCAGCGGGAACTGGCCAGCGCGCACCGCACGGCGCTGGATCGCGATGCGCGACTGGCCGAATTGACCCAAACCGCGCAAGACCAGCACAGTGCAGCTGCTGCCGCGCAGGCTCAGGCTCATCAGGCGCGTTTGGACGCGCACCATTGGCAGCAGGCGCATGACGCAGCGGTTGACAGTCGCGAAGTGGCTTTCGGTCTGCGTGAACGCACGCTAGGCGAGCGCGACTTTGCCCTGCAACAGGCGGAACACCAACAACGGCGTGCAGACGCCGCCGTGCACGCTGCCGCCCAACACCAGATGACAGCCGAGTTGCTGCGCACCGAGTTGGCCCAGGCGCTGTCTGCACGCGACCATATTCACAGCACGCTCAACGGCGAAATTCACCACTTGCGTCACGACGTGGCCCAGGCGCAAGCCCAGACGGCGGCCGAAAGAGCCCGCCACGACCAGGTGGCCACTTTGCTGCATCAAACGCATAAAAGCCGCTCGTGGCGCATCACTGCGCCGCTGCGTCGTGCGGGCAATGTCGCGCGGCTGTTGCGGGGGGCTGCGCGCATGGTGGCCGATCGGCTGGACAGCGGCCGCAGCCCAATGGATCTGCTGCAGAAGGCTTGGGGGCTGTGGCGGCGCGATGGCCTGCGCGGCCTGAAATGGCGGCTGCAAGATGCGCAGCGCAACGCGCGATTGGCAAGTGCTACACATTTTGTAGCAGTTTCTGGCGTCAGTACGGCGGAGGGTGCCGCTGGCAACCCTCAGCCCGACAGCGACCGCAGCTACGCCGCCTGGGTGCGCCACTTTGACACCACCACGCCCGAGCGCATGGCCACCTGGCAGCGCGATGCGGGCCGCTTCTTGGCCGATCTGGCCCGCGCGGGGCGTCAACCGCCCGTGCTGTCAATCGTCATGCCAGTGCATAACCCGCCTGCGGCGTTGCTAGAGGCGGCCATTGCCTCGGTGCAGGCGCAGGTGTACCCGCATTGGCAGCTGTGCGTGTGCGACGACGGCTCCACCGCCGCCCATGTCCAACCGCTGTTGCAAGCCGCTGCGGCCAAAGACGGCCGCATCGTGCTGGCGCGCCACGAGCAAGCCCAGCACATCTCGCACGCTACCAACACCGCCTTGGCACTGGCCACCGGGGAATGGGTGGGATTCTTGGACCATGACGACGAACTGCGTCCCCACGCCGTGCTGCGCAGCTTGCAATGGGTGCTGGGTACTCCCGGTGCCCGCGCGTGCTTCAGCGACGAAGATAAGCTCGACAGCGCAGGTCAGCGCTGTGACCCGTACTTCAAACCCGACTTCAACCTAGGCCTGCTGCGCTCGCACAACTACCTGTGCCACTTCTTTGTGGCGCAGCGGGCCTTGCTGCAAGAGCTGGGCGGCCTTCGCCCTGGCTTTGAAGGCGCGCAAGACCACGACCTAGCCCTGCGCCTAGTGGACACTGTGCCCCCAAGTGCCATCGTGCATGTGCCCGAGGTGCTTTATCACTGGCGCATCACCGCTGCCAGCACCGCCAGCGGCCACCAAGCCAAGAGCTATGCCACCACCGCTGGCCAGCGTGCACTGGCTGAACATCTGCAGCGGCGCGGTTTGCACGGCCGAATAGAGATGGCGCCAGAGGCCCCGGGCATGTATCGCGTGCGCTGGTCGCGTCCTGATCCGGCGCCGCTGGTGTCGATCATCATCCCCACTCGCAACGGCGAGGCTTTGGTGCGCATTTGCTTAGACAGCCTGCGCCAGACCGCTTATCCCAACACTGAAGTGATCGTGGTCGACAACGGCAGCGACGACCCCGCCACCCTGGCCCTGCTGTCCCAACGCCAGGCCGCTGGGCAGATTCGGGTGCTACTCGACGACGGCCCCTTTAACTTCAGCGCCATCAACAACCGGGCTGTGCGTCAAGCCAAGGGCGAGCTGATTCTGTTGATGAACAACGACATTGAAATCGCGCACCCAGATTGGCTGGACGAAATGGTGCCCCCGGCGCTGGAGCCCGATGTGGGCTGCGTCGGCGCTCGGCTGTGGTACCCCGACGGACGGCTGCAGCACGGCGGCGTGGTGTTGGTGTGTGGCGTGGCTGGGCATGCTCACAAATACCTGCCGCGCGGCCAGCACGGCTATCTGGGCCGCGCCGTGCTGGCGCAAGACTTTGTGGGCGTGACAGCCGCGTGCTTGCTGATTCGCCGCACCGTGTTTGACGAAGTGGGCGGGCTGGATGAATCGCTGGCGGTGGCCTTCAACGATGTGGACTTTTGCCTGCGTGTGCGCCGCGCGGGCTATCGCAACCACTGGTCGCCTTATGCGAGCTTGGTGCACCATGAGTCGCTGACCCGAGGGGTTGAAGATACGCCCGAGAAGCAAATGCGCTTCAAAACCGAGATCGACAAGCTCCAAGAGCGTTGGAATCACCTCTTGCAAGATGACCCTTGCTACAACCCCAATTTGACGATCACTTCCGAAGACTTCAGCCTGGGCTTTCCGCCCCGCGTTCGGGCGGTGCCACCCTTAGCCCAGACGGCTCCTGGGGCAACGGCATGAGCGTTGCAGCCCATGGCCCTCGGTCGGACGCAGAACAGCTACAACGCTTGCAGCGTTTATTGCCCCTGATGGCCTGCCCTCGCTGCGGGGGCGAGTTGCGCCATTTGGATCACCAACTGGTCAGTGTGGGCTGTGGCGCGCGCTACCCGGTACGCCACGGTGTGCCCATCATGCTGCCCGACGGGATGACGGATGCGGGTGACGGCGAAGTCGAGCACGACGCTATTTCGCGCCACCCTTACGGCCCGCGCTCGCAGGCCATCATTGACGCGGCTGCCCCGCACTGGGTGTTGGATCTAGGCGCTGGCGGCAAGCTCTTGCGCCATGAGCATGTGGTGCAGATCGACATTTTTCGATACCCCTGCACCGACATCGTGTGTAGCGCCGACCAATTGCCTTTCAAGCCAGAAGTGTTTGGTGCGGTGGTCAGCCAAGCGGTGTTTGAGCACCTGCAGTACCCCGAGCAAGCGGCACTTGAAGTTGAACGGGTGCTCAGGCTCGGTGGCACCGTCAAGATCGACACGGCCTTTTTGCAGCCCGAGCACGGCTACCCGTTTCACTTCTTTAATGCCACCGAAAGTGGCCTGCGCCACTGGATGCGCCACTTTGATCTGCAGTGGAGCGGGGTAGAGCCCTATCAGCATCCGCAATGGGCGCTGTGGTGGTTTTTAGGCGTTTACGTTGACCGACTCCCAGCGGCTGAACAGCAAGTGGTGCGCAACGCCACCGTGGCAGATCTGTTGCGTGCTTTGAATGACGCCGCACGCGGTCAACTGGCCGCTGCAGATCTGGCCCTGGCCCAAGCCTTGATGACTTTGCCCGCCACGGCCCTGCGGCAGCTGGCGGCGGGCGTATCAGCTGAAGGGGTGCGCCGCCCTGATTCATCGCTCTTCGCCTCGCCCCATCTATTGGCGAGCGCGTCCAACGAAGGCTTGCTAACTAGCATGCGTGCCGAACGCGAAAACGCGGCGTTGCGCCAAGCTGTCGCGGATGGGTCGGCGCAGCACAGCGCCGACCTAGCCTTGGCCGCCATCACCGCTCACCGCACCAGGTTTCTGGCCTCGTACTTGCCCGGCGAGGCGCACGACCACCAGCACCAACGCGCAAGCCAATTGCGGGCATCATTTGGCTTGGCCGCTCGCGCGCTACTGCCCAAGGGCTTGAGCGCACAGTTGCGTCGATGGCGAGGGTCGCGCCGTTCGCACGCGCGCGTGGCTAACTTTGCTGGCTATGACATTGCAGTGCTTCACGTGGCGGCAGACCCTGTTCGGCTGATCGACCTGTTTTTTTCGCTAGTCGAACAACAGCACAGCCATTGGACCCTGTGCGTAGGCCTGCCAAGTCAGGGTTCCCAGATGCTCGGGCGTATCGCACAAGATCTGGCCGACTTAGATCAGCGGGTGCAATTGGTCCACCTGAGCGCACCGATACGGCCCGAGAACCCGAGTCACTTCGATGATTTGGCAGTTGCGGCACAAGCGCCGTGGCTGACTGCGTTCGATGGCGCGGTGCTCCCGCTGCCGTCGGCGGTTGGGCACTGGGTGACTGTGGCCGCCAACACACCGGACGTTCAGGCCATGACCTGCGACGGCTGGGGCCCCATGCGCTTGAGCGGGCTGCGGCTGTATGCCCAAGGCCGCGCCGCGGAACAAAGCGGCCTCGCCTGGGATCACGGGGTTGTGTTCAAGCGAGACTTAGCCCAGCCCAATGGGGGCCGTAGCCAGGGCCAAACAGCTCACATCGACCGTCCGCTGTGGGTGCACAGGGATACCGCGCCGCGAGCTTGATCGGTCAGCGGCAGGCGACAGGCATCGAACTCTCTGAATTCTTCACGTCTACACCCAAGGAAATCAGCCATGGCCCATGAGCCCGCTGCAAACACAGTCGCACTTAAGGCAGGCGCACCGATCCACGCCGTTGTGACCGCTCCAGAAGGCTTTCGCGTTGCAACGAAGCAGCCGCCCAGACGCCTGCTGCTATCGACGGCGATGGCCGCAGCCCTTGCGATAGCGGGCTGTCAGACCACGCCAGACCCGTCCGCTGGCCGCCATGCGGCGCTAGCCGCGGTTCCGCTGACCTTCGCTAACGGCGAAGTCAACCGTGCGGTGACTCAGCTAGAACTGGAGACCGCCCTGCGCACTTACTGGCGCCTGCACATGGACCGTGACTTTTCAGCCCGATTCGACATGGAAGTGGCCGACCAACCCGTCAAGAAAGAGTTCTATGTCGCCTACTATGGACGGTCGTGGCCCCTTGAACGGGTGACGGTCAACTCCACCAGTACCGCCGGAGCCGAAGCCAAAGTGGGCCTGACCTTGCTGATGCGCGATCCAGACCGTAACCGCACCGTCACGGTCAACCTGCCAGACACCACCTGGCGCAAAGTGGGTGGTCGCTGGATGCATGTCATTAGCGACCCGATGCTCACCGGCATGCGCCAATGAAGGGCGTACCTCGATGGGTCTGTTGTGGGTCTGCAACGTTTTGTCGCCAGAGCGTGACTCCGAGCACAAGTTTGCGGGTGTTTCGTTGTCGCTTGACAGCCCATTGGCTACCATCGTCTCAACAATCTTTGCTACGTGCAGGCTTGGGTAGGCGCGGGCGGGTTGTTCTGCTTTCTGGTGTAAACTCGGCGAACGCTAAGTAGCACTGGTCCCTTAGTCAGTAGTCTTCTTTTGTCCTGTTAGGAGAAACAACGTGATGATGAAAAAATCTCTTGCTGCCGTGCTGGGCGCCCTGCTCATGGCCGGGGCTGCGAACGCTCAGGTGCAGGTCGCACCGGGTGGTAAGGGTGATGTTCTGATCGCCCCGCTGTTCATGACCGGTGGTGGTTGGTCGACTGAACTCAAAGTCATCAACACGAACTTGGTTGATTCGGCGGTTGCCAAAGTGGTGTTCCATGCACCCGGCCGTTCGGAAGAAGTTTTGGACTTCTTGATTTTCCTGAGCCCCGGCGACGTGTGGACCGGCAACATCGTGACCAACGCTGACGGTTCTGTTGGCGTGCAAAGCGATGACCCGTCTTCGCTGGTGGTGAACTTGGCCGGTGGCTGCCCCTCCGCCACGGCTGCTTCGGTTGGCTTTGTGCCCACCGTGGCTCGTTTCACCCGCCCGTTGACCACCGGTTACGTGACCGTGTTTGAAACGCGTATGCATCGTCAAGGCACCGCCCCCAACCTGGGCGCCGCCCCGGTTGCCAAGGCTGCCATCTTGGCCGCTTACAGCGCTGCTTGCAACGCCGGCACCCCGATCACTGCCGACCTGACCGACAACGTGTTGGTGGGTATCAGCACCCTGCGTAACCCCACCAACGGCAACGTGCTCCAGCAGGACATGATGGCGCTGCAGGATTACAACAACACGACCTACCACTCGGTTGGCGCGTTGACTGGCTTCTTCAACAACGCTGCCTTGAGCACCAAGCAGCAAGTTGAAGACGCTCTGTGGTCTTCTGCCTTCACGATCCCCTTCAACGTGACTCCCGGCAACTTCACCTTCGGTGTGGTGACCTTCCCCACGAAGGAAACCTACGCTCTGAGCGCCAACAGCCAGTACACGCCCTTCTTCCCGGCCGTGAACGACGCTGTGAACGACATCGGCACGCAAGTGCCCGTGACGTTCGAAGTGCGTGACGAAGAAGAGAACCGCCTGGGTATCGTGGGCTGCCAGTTCTCGCCTTGCCCGGTGGTTCCTGGCAACACGCTGCCGCGCGAAGTCAACATCATTCAGATGGTGGCTGGTACCGCTGCAAACACCGGTGTGGCTCCTAACCCCCTGCAAGTGGGTACGGCAGCTTTCACCCGTGGTTGGGTTAACCTGAGCATCGCCGCTGTGCCTTCGACGGTTCGTAGCGCTGTGAACTACAACAACTTTGGCATCGCCGGTGCTCCTGCTGTGGTGTCCTACATCCAGTGGAACATCAACGGCAACCAGCTGCAAGGTAACTTGGCCTACGCTGCCAAGAGCCAGTCGCCTGCTGCTCGCTAATCGGTAGTTTTCCGGTTCTAAGCGCCACCAAGGAAACTTGGTGGCGCTTTTTCTATTGGGGGAAAAGAAATTGATGTCCACTGTGATTCGCCTCACCGC
>JAAFIY010000113.1 GCA_013297985.1 Comamonadaceae bacterium
GGCCATGGAATCGGGCCAACTGTTGGCGCGGCCAAACAAGTTCACCGCCAGGCTGCCCCGGGGCGTCAGCAAACGGCGGCAGGCGCTATAGAAATCGGCGCTGTCCAGCACCGGCGCGGCGGCTTCATGGTCATACAAATCCACTTGCAGCAAGTCGATTTGGCCCAGCCAATCCGCAGCCTGCACCAGCTGCGCGGCGTCGCCCAAGCGCACCTCCAGCAGCGGGTGGGCGGCTGGTAGCTTGAACTGGTTAATGCACACCGCCAACACCTGCGGGTTGATTTCCACCACGGCGGTGGGCAGCTTCAAATGCATCAGGCTGAACTTGGTGAGTGCTGCCGCCCCCAGCCCCAACTGCAAGCTGCGCCAGCCGGGCAAGCCCGCCGCCAAATCGGCCTCAGGTGCAAACAGCAAGCCGCCCAGCATGCGCTGCACATAGTCCAGGTGAATGTCGTTGGGCTTGCTCAGGCGCATGCTGCCCTGCACCCAAACGGTACCCAGGTGCAGGGTGCGCACGCCCGAGGCTTCGCTTACCGTGACTTCTGGCAATCCGCCCATGGCAGAGGCCACCTTGCGGCGCAAGCGGCTTAGCACGCTGCACCTGTGCTTGCTATTTTTTTGATAGCTGCATCGGCTGATTGAATGGGCGCATCAGCCGGTTTTTCTTTAGGGTGTAGGGCGGCCCCAGGCAGTAGCGCCTGCAACTTGGGCAGCGCACGCAAGGCGTTGGCAGTGGTGGCCTGGGCCACTTCGGAAGCGCTCAGGCCGCGCAGCGTGGCCAGCTCGCCCGCAATGCGTGGCAGCTCAAGCGGGCTGTTGCGCCCCTGCGCACTGCCGTCGGCGCGGGCCTGGGCGGTGCGGTACAGCCAGTGCGGCGGGATATCGGGCGCATCGGTTTCCACCACCAGGGCCGACAAGGGCAGCTCAGCGGCCAAGCGGCGCAATTGCAAAGCGCGGTCAAAGGTCAGCGCGCCACCAAAACCCAGCACAAAGCCCAGCGCCACGAAGGCTTGCGCCTGTTGCAAGCTGCCGTTAAAGGCATGGGCGATGCCCCCGGCGGTGCCCACTTCGCGCAGGTGCTTGAGCAAGCGGTCCGCGCTGCGGCGCACATGCAAGATCACCGGCAGGCTGTGGCGGCGCGCCAGTTGCAGTTGGGCGCGGTAGAGGTGCTCTTGGCGCTGCCGCATGGCGGGCGTGCACAGCTCAGGCACAAAGAAATCCAGCCCGATTTCGCCTACGGCCACTAGGCGCGGGTCATCTCGGTGGGCGTGCAGCGCTACGTCTAGCGCCGCCAAATCGGCATCGGTGGCCTGCGGCACATACAGGGGGTGAATACCCAGGGCGTAGGCATCCCCATGCTGGTGCGCAAGTGCCCGCACCTCGGCCCAATTGGGGGCATGCACGGCGGGCAGCACACACAGGGCCACCCCGGCCGCGCGGGCTTGCTGGCGCTGGGCGGCACGGTCGGCGTTGAATTCGCTGGCGTCTAAATGGCAATGCGAATCGATCCACACCGGCGCGGCCACGGTGCCGGGCGCCTGCGCGGGCCCGGCTGCGGGGTGGTTCAAGGCATGAGAAAACAAGGCCGACATGGCCCGTGATGATGCCAGCGCCACCCAGTTGCAAGGTCAGCGCCCGCCATGTCTGGTCGGCGGGCCTGATCCGTGCTAGTTTTGGGGTTCGCGCAGGGGCGGCTATTTCGCCGCTACTTGAACGCTTTGCAGCAGGTGGTCCATGCGCCGCACCGCAATCGTCAGCCGATCTGCCGCCGCCCGGGCCATACCGGCGGCGCCCACGCCTGTGCTGGCCAAGAGCGCCGCGCAGTCTGCGTCTCATTCCAACCCACCCACCCCCAGCGGCGGTATGCGCAACCGGCTGGCCGATGAGCGCGTGCGCCGCGCCGCTTTGTGGCTGGCTTGGCTGGCGGTGCTGGCGCTGGCATTGGCGGCGTTTTTGCGCCCTGCGCCCCGGGCCTTGACGCAAGAAATCATCGACCGCGCCGTGCTCAAAACGCTAGAGACGGCGCAACTGCCTTCGCCCTACGCCAAGGCCTATGAAACCGTGAGCCCTGCCGTGGTGGCCGTGCGCAGCTTTGTCAAAGGCAAAGACGGCCAGCCCACGGTGCAGCACGGCATTGGCACCGGGGTGGTGATTGTGGACACCGGCATCATCCTCACCAACTTGCATGTGGTGGCGGGGGCAGATCGCATTGAGGTGGTGTTCTCTGACGGTTTGGAATCTGCCGCCTTCATTCGCAACGTGCAGCCGCAAGACGATTTGGCGGTGCTGCAAGCGGCCAAGATTCCCGATGACATGATTGCCGCCACCATGCGCAGCACGGCCGATTTGCGGCCGGGTGATCAGGTGCTGGCGGTGGGTTTTCCGTTTGGCATTGGGCCGTCGGCTTCGGGCGGCATTGTGTCGGGGCTGAAGCGCTCGTTTACCTCGCCTGAGGGCAAAACCGAGCTCACCAACCTGATCCAATTTGATGCTGCCGCCAACCCCGGCAACAGCGGCGGCCCGCTGGTGACGATGGACGGCGAAGTGGTGGGCATCGTCACCGCCATCTTGAACCCCACGCCTGCGCGCACCTTCTTGGGCATTGGCTTTGCGGTGCCGATTGAAAACGCCGCCAGTGCGGCGGGGCTGCCGCCGTTTTAGAGCGGGCCTTAGCCCCATCGGCCTGCACCGCCCGTTTTTATTGCCGAAGCAGCTATCTATTTTGTAGCACGGAGACTTCATGAGCGACAACCTGCACCAAACCGCCCCGGCCACTGCCCAGTTGATGGAGCAGATTCTTTATGAGGTCAAGCGCGTGGTGGTGGGCCAAGACCGCTTCTTAGAGCGGGTGATGGTGGCGCTGCTGGCGCAAGGCCATCTGTTGGTGGAAGGCGTGCCCGGTCTGGCCAAAACCCTGACAGTGAAAACGCTGGCCAATGCGGTCAGCGGTGGCTTCAAGCGCATTCAGTTCACGCCCGATTTGGTGCCCGCTGATTTGGTGGGCACCCGGGTCTACAACCAGGGCACCGGCCAATTCAGCACCACCGTGGGGCCGGTGTTTACCAACCTGCTGTTGGCCGACGAAATCAACCGCGCACCGGCCAAAGTGCAAAGCGCTTTGCTCGAAGTGATGCAAGAGCGCCAAGTGACGATTGCGGGGGAAACCTGGAAGGTGCCCGCGCCCTTTGTGGTGATGGCCACGCAAAACCCGATTGAGACCGAGGGCACCTACCCGCTGCCCGAAGCGCAGGTGGATCGCTTTTTAATGAAGGTGATGGTGGACTACCCCAGCGACGCTGAAGAAACCACCATCGTCGAACGCATGCTGCAGCCGCCCGCGCCGGTGGTCGCCGTGGCCACCACCGACCAGTTGCTGCAATTGCAAGCCGAGTGCCGCCGGGTGTATGTCGATCCGTCACTGGTGCAGTACGCCGTGCGATTGGTATCGGCCAGCCGCAAGCCCGCCCAGCATGATTTGAAAGACTTGGCGCGGTTCATCACCTTCGGCGCCAGCCCGCGTGGCACCTTGGGCTTAATCGAAGGTGCCCGCGCCTTGGCGCTGCTGCGTGGCCGCGCCTATGCACTGCCAGACGATGTCACCGACCTGGTTCATGACGTGCTGCGCCACCGCATCATGCTCAGCTACGAAGCCTTGTCTGAGGGCCTAAGCAGCGACCAGATCATCGACAAGATCATGGCTCGCGTGCCCGCGCCACCCAAGCCTTTGGCACCCGGGCAGATTGGAGCCACCGAGGGCGCGGCGCCCGTGGTGTCGGGCGCCATCTAAGCAACAGCGCAGCCCAGCCATGTGGCCGTTTCGCAAAAAGCCCGCTGCGGATACCGCCGCGCCTGCCGCTGTGCTGGGCACAGGCAGCTCGGCGCAAGAAGCCGCCGCGCTGATGAGCGCCCTGCCCGGCCGCGCAGAAGCCGTCTTGAAGCGCTTGGAATGGACCACCCTCAAACGGCTCGATGGCTGGCTGCAAGGCGACTTTCGCACCCTGATGCGCGGCCACGGCATTGATTTGGCTGATTTGCGTGAATACCAAACCCATGACGACGTGCGCCACATCGACTGGAACGTCACCGCCCGCATGGGCGTGCCCCATGTGCGGGTGTACACCGAAGACCGCGACCTAACGGCCTGGTTCGCGCTGGATTTAACAGGCTCGCTAGCCTTTGGCTCCAGTGGCACCAGCAAGCACGACATGCTGCGCGACTTTGTGGCGGTGCTGGCGCGGGTGCTGACGCGCCATGGCAACCGCGTGGGCGCCATCATTTACCGCGGGCCGCATTTGCCGATGCAGGTGCTGCCGCCCCATTCAGGCCGCCTGCAGGTGTTGCAACTGCTGCATGCGGTGATGCAGCCACCGGCGCCCGCGCCGCGCCAGGCAGGCAAAGCAAAAAACAAGGCTGATCCCGATTCGCCCACCGACCTGGCGCTGCTGCTGCACCGGGTGCAAGCCCAGTCCAAACGGCGCTGTGCCATGTTTGTGTTGTCTGACTTCATCAGCGCCCCAGGCTGGGGGCTGCCGCTGGGCCAAATGGCGCTGCGCCACGACGTGCTGGCCGTGCGCCTGAGCGATCCGCTAGAGCACACCCTGCCTGACATCGGCATCGTGCCCATGACCGACGCCGAAACCGGCGACGAGTTGCTGGTAGACACCTCCAGCCGCCGCTTTCGCCAACGCTTTGAAGCCTTGGCCACCCAGCGTGAAGCGGCCATCACCACGCAACTGTCTGATGCGGGCGTGGACACGCTGGAGCTGTCCACGTCTGACGACCTGGCCGCTGCCGTGGTGCGTTTGATGGACATGCGCAAACGCCGCCCCACACGGGCCGGTCTGCCCACCTCCCGACTGCCCGAGCAGGGCAGCCCCCGCAATCCCGCCCCCGGCGCCGTGCCGGTGGCCGCCTGAACTTGCCTTTTCTTGGCACGCGCCACCCACCACCATGAACGCCGCCAAATTCCCCATCACCTTCATCTGGCCTGAGTTTTTGTGGGCTCTGCTAGCGCTGCCGCTGGTGGTGCTGATGTACGTGTGGCTGATGCGCAGGCGCAAAGCGCAAAGCGTGCGCTATGCGTCGCTTAGCCTGGTGCGCCAGGCCATGGGCGCGGGCCAAAGCATCAAACGCTACATACCGCCGCTGTTGTTTTTGGTGGCCTTGATGCTGATGCTTTTGGCCGCCGCGCGGCCCATGGCCACCATCACGCTGCCGTCCAACAAGCAAACGGTGATCTTGGCCATGGACGTGTCGGGCAGCATGCGCGCCACCGACGTGCAGCCCAACCGCTTGGTGGCTTCGCAAGCGGCAGCCAAGGCGTTTTTAGAAGACCTGCCGCGCAATGTGCGGGTGGGCATTGTGGCCTTTGCGGGCACCGCGCAGGTGGTGCAGGCGCCCACGCTGAGCCGTGAAGACTTAGTGGCCGCCATCGACAAATTTCAATTGCAGCGCGCCACGGCCATTGGCAGCGCCATCGTGGTGAGCCTGGGCGAAATTTTTCCTGATGCGGGCATTGATCTGCAAAGCGTGATGGCGCAAAGCGCCCGCAACCGCGGCATCAGCATTGACCAAAGCCAAAATGCCAAGCCGCAAAAAGAACACACGCCGGTAGAGCCTGGCAGCTTTAGCAGCGCCGCCATTATTTTGCTGACCGACGGCCAGCGCACCACGGGGGTGGACACGATGGAGGCCGCCAAGATGGCATCGGAGCGCGGCGTGCGCATCTACACCGTGGGCATCGGCACGGTAGAAGGCGAAACCATCGGCTTTGAAGGCTGGAGCATGCGGGTGCGCCTGGATGAAGAAACCTTAAAGCAAGTGGCCGCCCGCACCATGGGCGAGTACTACTACGCTGGCAGCGCCGAGAACCTGAAGAAGGTGTATGAAAAGCTCAGCACCCGGCTGACGCTGGAAAAGCGCGAGACCGAAATCAGCGGCCTGCTGGCCATGGCCGCCGCCGTGCTGGCGATGATGGCGGCGGGCTTGAGCGTGCTGTGGTTCAGTCGGATTTTGTAGCGCCCGACGCTGAACGGCTGGCGTGAAAGTCGGCATCGTTGGCGCGGGCCTAGCCGGCCTGTGCGCGGCCCGCAGCTTGCTGGCTGCAGGCATCGCGGCCCATGACATCACCGTGTTTGAACGCCGCGCCAGCGCCGGGCTTGAAACCAGCTTTGCCAACGGCGCCTTGCTGCACCCCAGCGCGGTTGACCCGTGGAATTCACCCGGCATCTTGGGCGTGCTGTGGCGCAGCCTGGGCCGCGACGATGCCGCCGTGTTGTTGCGCCTGCGCGCGCTGCCTTCGCTGCTGGGTTGGGGCTTGCGCTTTGTGCGTGAATCGTCGCCCGAACGCCACCGCGCCCACACCTTGGCCAACGTGGCCTTGCCACTGGCCAGCGTGCGGCTGATGGATCGCTATCGCACTGACGGCCTGGAGTGGTGCAGCGCCCCGTGTGGCTCTTTGGCCATCTACCGCGATGCGGCGTCGCTAGCGCATGCGGTGCAGCAGGTGCGTGCGCTGCGCGCCCATGGCCTGGAGTCGCGGGCACTCAGCCGCGATGAAGTGGTGGCGCTCGAACCCGCATTGGCCCCCATCGCCGCCGATTTGCATGGCGGTGTGCACCACCTGGGTGACGAGACGGGCGACGCCCAGCGCTTTTGCCACGGCTTGGCGCAGTGGCTGGCCGCACAGGGTGTGCAAATGGCCTTTGCCACGGATGTGCAAGCTTTGTTGGGCCATGGCCAAGGTGTCAGCGGATTGCGCCTAGCCAGCGGTGCGGAGCATCGATTTGACGCGGTGGTGTTGGCCGCTGCCAGCCACAGCGTCGCCCTTGCAGCGCCACTGGGCTTGGCTGTGCCGGTGCGGCCCGTCAAAGGCTATTCCATCACCTTACCGCTGAACCAAACCCCTGCTGCCGCTGTGCCACACACCCCGGTAATTGATTCGGCCTTGCACATCGCCCTCACCCCGCTGCACAGCCACGACGGCGCACGGCTGAGGGTGGCAGGCACCGCCGAGTTTTGCGGCTTTGACAACCACATCGACCCCGCCCGCGTGGCCAACCTGATCGCGCCGCTCAAACAGGTCTACCCCGCCCTGGGCGCACTGGCCGACAGCCCTAAGCGAATCGACTGGACCGGTCTGCGACCCATGTGCGCCGACGGCAAAGCACTGATCGGCGCCACCCGGGTCAAGGGCCTTTTCTTCAACACCGGTCACGGCCAGATTGGTTGGACCACTGCGGCGGCGAGCGGAGAGCTGTTGGCCCAAGCCGTCACCGGCCAAAGCAGTGCCGATTCACCCGGACTGGACGGTGCGGCCTTCTTGCCCGTTCGGTTTGGCCTGTAGCGCCGGGCTGGCGGGTAGGCCCAATCGCAACACGCGATCACAGCGCGCCGCCAGCGCTTCGTCATGCGTGACGATGATGCAGGCGCTGCCCAGGCTGCGGGCTTGGGTCAAAAAGCTGGCAAACACGGTGTCGGCGCTGGCGCGGTCGAGGTTGCCGGTGGGTTCATCAGCCAGGATGCAGGCGGGTTGGGTGACCAAAGCCCGCGCCACCGCCACGCGCTGGCGTTCACCGCCTGAGAGTTGCGCGGGCAGGTGATGCAGCCGGTGGCCCAGGCCTAAGCGGGCCAAGGTGTCGGTGGCTTGTTGGTGCGCTTGCGGCAGTGGCATGCGGCGAATGCGCAGGGGCATGGCCACGTTGTCTAGCGCAGTGAGTTCGCCCAGCAGATGGTGAAACTGGTACACAAAACCCAAGTGCTTGTTGCGCCATGCGCCCAGCGCTGCCGCGCTCACCGCAGCAATGGCTTGGCCCGCCCACAGCACCTGGCCGGTGCTGGGTGCATCCAACCCGCCCAGCAGATGCAGCAGCGTGCTTTTGCCCGAGCCGGATGCGCCCACCACCGCCAGTGCTTCGCCCTGCTGCACAGCCAGATTTAGATCGGCCAGCACAGTGACATCTAAGCCGCTATCGGTAAAACGGCGGCCCAAGCTACGCGCTTCGATCACCGGCGAAGTCGCACTATTCATACCGCAGCGCCTCAGCCGGGTTGATGCGGCTGGCCCGCCAGCTTGGGTACAGCGTGGCCAAGAGCGCCAGCACCAATGAGATAACGACCACCGGCGCAATATCGGCGCTTTGCGGATCGCTGGGCATGCGGCTGATGAGGTAGATGTTGGCGGGCAAGAACGTGGCGCCCAAGGCCCGTTCAATGGCGGGCACGATCACATCCACATTGAAGGCCACCAACAGCCCCAGCAGGGTGCCCAAGAGCGTGCCCACCACGCCCACCGTGGCCCCTTGCACCACAAAGATGCCCATGATGCTGCGCGGCGTGGCGCCCAGGGTGCGCAGGATGGCGATGTCGGCGCGCTTGTCGGTCACCGTCATCACCAGCGTGCTCACCAAGTTGAACGCAGCCACCGCCACGATCAGCGTCAGGATGATGAACATCATGCGTTTTTCTAACTGCACGGCGGCAAACCAGGTGCGGTTTTGGCGCGTCCAGTCGCGGATGGCCAGTGGCCCGGTGAGGGTCAGCGACAGCTCTTGCGCCACCTGCGGGGCCTCATGCAAATCGGCCAGCTTTAAGCGCACGCCGGTGGGGCCTTCCAGGCGAAAGATGCGGGCCGCGTCGTCTTGGTGAATCAGCGCCAGACCCACGTCGTATTCATAGTGGCCGCTGTCAAAAATGCCGACCACCTGCATCTGCCGATAGCGCGGCACCACGCCGGCGGGGGTGACTTGGCCGCTGGGAGCCACCAGGGTGACGGAGTCGCCCACACGCAGGCCCAGGCCCCGCGCCAGCTCTCGGCCCAGCACGATGCCAAATTGCCCGGGCACCAGGCCCGACAGGGTTTGCGCCCCGATGGCGTCGGCCAAGTCCGTGACTTGAGGCTCAAGCGCCGGGTCAATGCCGCGCAGCACCACGCCTTTCATGTCTTCGCCGCGCGCCAGCAGCGCTTGCGCCAGCACAAAGGTGGCCGCACCGCGCACCTGGGGGTGGGCGCTGGCTTGCTTCAAGGTGGCGGCGGGGTCGGGCAGGGCTTGGCCGTCCACCGAGAAAATTTCAATGTGGCTGACCACGCTCAGCATGCGGTCGCGCACTTCTTTTTGAAAACCGTTCATCACGCTCAGCACGATGATGAGCGCAGCCACCCCCAGCGCAATGCCCAACATGGACACGCCAGAAATAAAGCTGATAAAGCCATTGCGCCGCGCCGCGCGGGCCGATCGGGTGTAGCGCCACCCCAAGGTCAGTTCGTAAGGCCAGGGCATAAAACAGAGTGAACCGGATGCCTGCATTCTGGCAGGCCACAATTTGCCGCATGACCGACGCCCTGCCCGCCCCCACGCCCATGCTGCCCCGCACCTGGAGCCGCATCGATGAGGCGGCCCGCGCACTCACGGCCGTGCCCCACGCGCCGGTGCATCTGCTCATCGACGGCGCAGCGCCGCCTGGTGAAGCCTTTGCTGCAGCTTGGCAGCAGTTGCAAGTCGATCTGGCTCCGCTGAACGATTTGCTATCAAAAATGAAGCAGCTTCGGCCCGCCGATAGGGCGCTAGCGGCCAATTCGCTTCAAAGCACGGGTGCCGATGCGGCGGCCACGCTCAATACCCCGTTTGAACATGCCCTGGCGCGCGCCCTTGGCCTGCCCGGCACCGATGGCACGCTGCCCTGGGCGGCGGCGCAGCAGCGCCACACCGGCCAGCCCTGCGCTTGGTTGCAAGCCACCCATTGGCAGGTGGGCACCGATCGCATCGTGCTGGGCCACCCGGCTGATCTGGCTTTGGGCGCCGATGAGTCTGACGCGCTCATGGCCAGCATGCAGCCCTATTTGGCCGACGATGGTTTGCAAATCCATGCCATCGCCCCCGGCCTGTGGCTGGCTCAAGGTGACATGCTGCGCGGCCTGCGCTGCGCCAGCCTAGACCGCGTGGTAGGCCGCAGCATTGACGCGTGGTTGCCCGACGCCGCCACCCCCGCAGGCGCCAGCGTGCGCCGCCTGATGAACGAAATGCAAATGCTGCTGTACACCCACCCGGTGCAAGACGCCCGCCAGGCGCGTGGCTTGCCGCCAGTCAATTCGCTGTGGGTGCATGGCGCAGGGCAGCTAGAAGCCCTGCCTGCGGCCTTGCAGACCGGCGCTGAGCCGCCCATGGCGGTGATGGGCCTCACCACCCTGCGCGAAGCCGCGCGCCACGGCCCCGAGGCCTGGGCGCAGGGCTGGCAGCAGTGCGCTCAAGCCGTCGTGCTGCCGCTGCTGCCGCTGCTGCAGCGCATGCAGAGCGGGCAGAGCGGGCAGAGCGTCAGCTTGACGCTGTGCGGTGAAGCAGGCAGCACCACTTGGGCCTTTGGGCCCGATCACCCAGCGCCCGCGCCGCCCAGCCTGTGGACGCGCCTGCGCCGCGTTGTAAGCCAAACCAAGCCCTTGTGCCCATTGGATCAGCTCAACCAGCTATGAAATTCATAGCGAGGCAATCGGCCCCACGCGCCGCCTGGGCCCTCACACAAAGTGGGGTGCACCCGCTGCTGGCCCAACTGTTTGCGGCCCGTGGGGTGACCGACGCGGCGGCCTTGGACACTGACTTAAAGCACCTGCTGCCCCCCCACACCCTGCGCGGCATCGACGCCGCCGCCGCGCTGCTGGTTGACAGCATTGCCCAACAGCGGCGCATGTGCATCGTGGCCGACTACGACTGCGACGGCGCCACCGCCTGCGCCGTGGCCCTGCGGGGCTTAGCGCTGCTGGGCGCGCAGCAGGTGAGCTAT
Organism: Comamonadaceae bacterium; assembly: GCA_013297985.1. Lineage (GTDB taxonomy): Bacteria > Pseudomonadota > Gammaproteobacteria > Burkholderiales > Burkholderiaceae_C > JAAFIY01. The sequence goes on from JAAFIY010000113.1 coordinate 10,774, forward strand.
GTGGTGCCCGACAGGCAACGCGACGGCTATGGCCTCACCCCGCCCATCGCCCAGCGTGTGGCCCAGACCGGCGCGCAATTGCTCATCACAGTGGACAACGGCATTGCCAGCGT
>JAAFIY010000114.1 GCA_013297985.1 Comamonadaceae bacterium
GATTGCCGCTGCCAGCACCGATGAAAAATGCGACTTGTGCAAAACACTGGGCGCTGATGCCACCATTAACTACAGCACCCATCCCGCACCCAACGCGCTGCGCGAAGCCATCAAGGCCGCCACTGATGGCAAAGGGCCTGACGTAATTTATGACCCGGTCGGCGCCGATTTGGCCGAGCCCGCCTTTCGCTCGATTGCCTGGCGCGGCCGCTACTTGGTGGTGGGTTTTGCGGGCAGCCCGACCATTCCCACTTTGCCGATGAATCTGCCCTTGCTCAAAGGCGCGTCGTTGGTGGGCGTGTTCTGGGGTGACTTCGCCAAACGCGAACCCAAGGCCAATGCGGCCATGATGGGCGAATTGGCGCAGTGGTATGCGGCGGGTAAGGTCAAGCCGGTGATTGATGCGGCCATGCCGATGAGCGAGTTGAAAGCGGCCTATGCGCGCATGGGTAGCCGGGCGGTGCGGGGCAAATTGGTGATGGTGAACTGATCGCTCTTCGCCCCGGGGCAATGCTTGCGGGACCCACTTGCTGCCCTTGGCTTGCGGTGCTGGAGTGGGTGACGCACTTGCCGCAGGTGGTGTGCGGCTTTGGTTTGGTTTGGTTAGGGTGACGAACTTCCGCACGTGGTGTGCGGCAGGGCCATGGGGGCTTAAGGGATCGCCGGTTTGGCCGCATGCGGCCAAACTGCCCTGCTGGTACTCGGGATCACAGGCCGCCGCAGAACTCGCCTGACGGCTCAGGCAGCTGCGGCGGACCCCTTCGGGGCAACCTGTGATCCTTGCGTTCCTCGGCGGCATCCATGCGCCCCCAAGGCCCTGCCGCACACCACGAGCTAAGGGGTGCAGCACACCCGGTTCGACTGCCGTGACGGAAGCGCAGCAGTCGAGTGGGCGGCCCGCTGACGGAGGTTAAGGGGGAGGAGAGTCCAGTGGACTCTCCGGAGGACACGCAGTCAGCGGGCTGCCCGCTCGGCTGTTGTGCTTCCAAGCAGAGCGCTAAGAACCAGCACCCAAAGAAACCTCAACTCAAAACAGCCGCTTGCGCCCTAAAACAGGCCGTATATAGCTATCTTTTCAATAGCGAAACAGATTAGCTCCCAACCGTAGGCACCACACCGCCCACCCCTGCCCGATCCTGCCGCAGGCGCTCTAAAAACGCGGCGGGCCGCAGGGGCCTTGCAAACAAGAAGCCCTGCGCATAGGTGCAGCGCATCTGGGCCAAGCGGTTGCGCACTTCTTCGGATTCAACCCCCTCGGCCAGCACGCTCAGCCCCAAGTTGAGCGACATCGACACGATGCTTCGCACAATGGCCGCGTTGTCGGGGTCGTCCATCAAGTCGCGCACAAAGGATTGGTCGATCTTGATTTTGTCGAACTTAAAGCGCCGTAAATATGCAAAGCTGCTGTAGCCGGTGCCAAAGTCGTCGATAGACAGTTTCACGCCCAGGGCCTTCAGGCGCTTTAAGGTCATCATGACTTGGTCGGCGTCGTGCAACAGCACCGATTCAGTGAGCTCCAGCTCAATCGATTCGGGGCGCACGCCGGATTCCACCAGGGCTTCTTCCACCTGTTGCAGCACCAAGCCGCGCTTGAACTGCCGGGCCGACAGGTTGATGGCCATCATCAGGTCTGGGTGGCCGCTGTCGTGCCATGCGCGCAGTTGATGGGCTGCGGTTTTAAGTACCCAGCCGCCCAGGGTTTCAATGAGGCCCGAGTCTTCAGCCACGGGAATGAACACGCCGGGCGACACGGTGCCGCGTTCGGGGTCTTCCCAGCGGCACAGGGCTTCGGCGCCGACGATGCGGCCGGTGCTCAGCTCAATCAGCGGTTGGTATTCCAGCCGCATAGCGTGAGATTCAAGCGCGCGGCGCAGGGCCGATTCAATTTGCAGGCGCTCCAGGGCCGCTTCGTTCATGGCGGCGCTGGCGAACTGATAGGCATTGCGACCGTCGCGCTTGGCGGCGTACACCGCTGCATCGGCGCGGCCAAACAGCGCGTCAAAGGTGTCGCCGTCGCCGGGGAACATGGCCACGCCCACCGACACGCTCAAGGTAATCGGCAGGCCGCCCACCGAAATGGGCTCAGCCAGCATCTGCATCAGACCGCTGGCCACGTGGGCCGCGTCTGCCGTGCCTTGGATATCGGGCACCACCACAATAAATTCGTCACCGCTCAGACGGGCCACCAATTGGCGCGAATCGGTGGTGCGCGACAGGCGCACGCCTACTTCGCGCAGGATCTTGTCGCCCGCCGCGTGGCCCAGTGAATCGTTGACGGTTTTGAAGTTGTCCACGTCTAGCACCATCAGCGCCAACTGGCTGCCGCTGGCGTGTGCGTGCTCTAGCGCGGCCTGGGTGCGCAGTGCGGCCTGGGTGCGGTTAGGCAGGCCAGTAATGGCGTCTTGGGTAGACAAAAACGCAATGCGCTCTTCAGCGGCCTTGCTGCTGCTCAAGTCACTAAAGGCGCCCACGTAGTGCGTGACTTCGCCGCTGGATTTATTGCGCAGCACCGACAGGCTGAGCCACTGCGGATACACCTCGCCGTTTTTGCGGCGGTTCCACACCTCGCCTGCCCAGCGCCCCTGCTCGAGCAAGGTGCGCCACATCTGTTCGTAAAACGCTTTGTCGTGCAGGCCAGACGCCAGCATCTTTGGGTCTTGGCCCGCCACTTCGTCGGCTTCGTAGCCCGTGATTTCGCTGAAGGCCTGGTTGACGATGAGGATGCGGTTGCTGGCGTCAGCGATCACGCTGCCGTCGGTGGATTGCTCTAGCACCCGGGCGGCCAGCTCGAGCTTGGTGGCCATCAGCTGCTGCTGGGTGATGTCGCGGCGCAGTTCCAGCAAATGCAGGCGCTGGCCCTGGCGGCCAAAGGTGGGTACGCGCACCACGTCAAACACACGGGTGTTGCCGTGGCCGTCGTCCACCACCTCTTCCATGCGGCTTAAGCGGCCCGATTGCCAGGTGGCTTCTTCAGCCAGGGCGGCGTGGCGCAGGGCCATGCTGGCGGGGTGGCCTTGGTCGGCCATTTCCAGGTTGGTGTAGCCGCTGCTCTGCGCCTCGGTCAGGCCAAACACGGCGCGGGCAGCGGGGTTGGTGAGTAGCCAGCGGCCACCGCCGTCTTTTAAGTACACCAGATCGGGCAGGTGCCGAAACACCGAGCCCAGCAATTTGTCGCGGGCCCGCACCAGGCGATCGGATTCAGAGCGCGCGGTGACGTCTAGCCCCAGCAGCCACAACACGCGCCGCCCGGCGATCACCGGGCCTGCGCTGATGCTGCTCCAGGCAATGCGGCGGCGTTCACCGCTGCGGGTGCTGATCGTCCATTCGGCATTGCGAAACCGCTCGCCTTGCGCCAGCAGTTCGCCGCTCTTGCGCTTGAGGTAAGCGGGATCGGGCACCAGCATCATCAAGGCGCGCGGGTTGCCCATGACTTCATCGGCTTTGTAGCCGGTGACCAACTCGCATTCGCGGTTCCAAAACGCGATCTGCAAGTCGCGGTCAAGGTCCAAGGCCTGCACCATCGCGGGCAAGGACTGCAGCCATTCAGAGGGCACCGACTGCGCGCCTGCAGAGCCGGGCAGCTGCGAATCAGCCACGTCGGCTTCCATGACGAACGCGTCGTTATCGTCAGCGGGGGGAGCCCACACAGGGGGCGGAAGCATGCGGTCCATGGCAGTGCAACGATAACCGGCCTTAGACAGGCTCACAATCTCGCATCGCGCTGCCGCCGATGGATGCCATGTGGGTTTGCCTACAAGCCATAAGTCCTAAAGCGCGGAATGCTATCATAAATGTAGCTGTATTCGCTGTATCTTAGAGCGCTTCAGCCACTTTTGGCTCAAGAATTTTTGAAGGCTCATGCGACAGCCGCACGGCCCTCAAGCACGCCAGGCCCGCACGCCATGTCCACCCCCGTCGCTGATTCCGCCGCCCTTGAAATCTGTCGCATTGGCGCATCGCTGTTTGCACGCGGCTATGTGCACGCCACGGCCGGCAACATCAGCGTCTGGGCCGACGACGGCAGCGCCATCATCACGCCCACCGACGCTTGTCTGGGCGCTTTGCAGCCGCACGCGCTGGCCCAAGTGGCACCCAGTGGCCAGCCGCTGGGCGCAGCTCAGCCGAGCAAAACCCTGAGCCTGCACCGCACCATCATGCAGGCCGCGCGCGCCCATGGCGCGCCGCATACCACCTGCGTGCTGCACACCCACAGCACCGCCTGCGTCACGCTCAGTTTGCGCCAGCCCGCTAGCGCCGCGCCTGAGCTGCTGCCGCCTATCACTCCTTACTTTGTGATGAAGGTGGGCCCCGTGCCGCATATCGCCTACAGACTGCCCGGCGACCCCGCCGTGGGGCCCGATGTGGCCGCCCAGATCGCCGCCTACGCCCAAGCGGGCCGCCCCATTCGGGCGGTGGTGTTGGAGCGCCTGGGGCCCGTGGTGTGGCACGACACACCCGCGCAGGCCATGGCCACCTTGGAAGAACTCGAAGAAACCGCGCGTTTATGGCTGACGTGTTTGCCGCCACCCGCCACTTCCCCAGCCCCCTTGGGCGCGGAGGCGTTGGCTGCACTGCAGAACCGATTTGCGTGCCGTTGGTAGCGGCGGCGCGCCTGCTGCACGGCCCTACTGCACGGCCCTACTGCGCAGCCCTAATGCGAAGCCCTAATGCGAAGCCCGGCGCAATTCAGCCACCCGGTCAGCAATGGTGTCGATGTCCAGACTTTCGTCGGCACGCACCAAATACAGCTCCAAGTCACGCACCGCCTGTGCCGTGTGCCCCAGGGCTGCGTGCGCCAAACCCCGGTCGCGGTATTCGGCCCAGGCCTCGGGCAACAACACCACCAAACGGTCTTGCACTGCCAGCAAGCGCTGCGAGTCGTCTTGCGCCTTGTGGATTTCTTTCAAGTTGCGCAGCATGCGCGCCAAGATGTCGCGCGGTGTGGCGGCCTGCAAGTACAGGCCCAGCGGTACGTCAAATTCATCGACCAGCCCGCTGCGGCGCTTGTAGGGCTCTAGCCGCTCGGTGAGCTCTTCGCGGCTGAGCGACTGGCCGGTAAAGGGGTCAATCACCACTTGGCCCTTGGGCAGGTTCACCTTCAGCATGAAGTGCCCGGGAAAGCTCACGCCCCGGGCATGCAGGCCAATGGCTTGGGCCAGCTCCATCCAGACCACCGCCAAGCTAATGGGGATGCCTCGGCGGCCACGCAGCACCTGGTGCACGTAGCTGTTGTCAGCGTCGTAGTAATCGTTGACGTTGCCACCGAAGCCCAGCTCGCGAAAGAAAAACTGATTGAGCATGCGCAGCCGGTGCAGCGGCGGGGCGTCGGCGCTCAAGCGCCGCTTGAGGCGCGCACCCATCTGGTCGACTTCGTCCAGCGTTTGCTGCAAATCCAGATCAGGGTATTCGTCTTGCGCAATGCTGGCGGCAGCTTCCAGCAGGGGCAAATGCTCGTCATGGCGCACCAGACTCGCGAAGTAGTCCAGCGGGGTCGGGATCTCAAAGCTCAGCGCCATGCGGGCTTTGTACCGGTTTTGCGCGGGGCCTGCAATGACTGCAAGGCAAGGTCAACTGGCGCGGATTGGCATGTGTCGGTTTGGCGCGCCATCAGTGCCGACGCAGCAGCGCCATCAACTTCAAGCCACTGCACCACAGGGCGAAAAAGTACAAGGCTGCTGCAGCCCCACACCAGCCCAGCACCCAAAAGGCCCGCACAAACGGCGTATGGCCCATCTGCAACCACGGCTGCGATTGCGCGGCCCACAGCAGCAGCACACACATCAGTGCGCTTGCAGCCACCACGCGCAGCCCAAATACCGCCCAGCCCGCCTGCGGCACATAGCGCTTGCGCTGCAGCAGCCCAATCAACAACCACAGGGCGTTGATGCACGCGCCCATGCCGATCGACAAGGTTAGCGCCGCATGCTGCAGCAGTGGCACCAGCGCGATGTTGAACAACTGCGTGAGCGCCAACACCACGATGGCAATGCGCACGGGTGTGCGGGTGTCTTGATGGGCAAAGTAGCCCGGCGCCAACACCTTGATGGCCACTACGCCCAATAGGCCAGCGCCCCAGCCCATCAGCGCTTGTGCGGTCTGGCGCACGTCGTGGGCGGTAAACGCGCCATGGTGAAACAGCATGGCTAGCAGCGGCTCGCCAAACACCAACAAGGCTACTGAGCACGGCACACCCAGCAGCACCACCAAGCGCAGGCCCCAATCCAGCAAGGCGCTATAGCGGGCGTCATCGGTCTGGGTGGCCGCGCTCACCAAGCTGGGCATCAACACCACGCCCAGGGCCACGCCCAAAAGCGCCGTGGGGAATTCCATCAAGCGATCTGACTGCGCAATCCAGGTGACGCTGCCGGGGGTGAGGTGCGAGGCAATCTGGGTGTTGATGACCAGGGAGAACTGCGCCACGCCCACGCCCAGCAAGGCAGGCAACATGAGCTGCCACACCCGTTGCGTACCGCTATCGGACAAGGCTTCGCGCAAGCCGCGCCAAGACCCGCTCAGGCCAAAGCGCAAACCCAAGCGGCGCAGCGCCAGCCACTGCACCACCAACTGGGCCACGCCCCCACCCAGCACGCCAAAGGCCAGTGCATAGATTGGCGGCACACCCAGTCGCGCCAGCGCGGGCGCACCCAGCCAAGCCGCACCGATCAAGGCCACATTCAGCAGCACCGGGGTAAAAGCGGGCACCGCAAAGTGGCGCCAAGTGTTGAGGACCCCGGCAGCCAGCGCCACCATCGACATGAAGGCGATGTAGGGGAACATCCAGCGCGTCATGACCACAGCGGCATCAAAGGCTTGCGGGTCACGCGCCAGCCCGCTGGCCATGGCGTACACCAACAAGGGTGCGCCCAGCACGCCGATCACGCTCACCAACAGCAGCACGGCGGCCAGCACGGTGGCCACGCGGCCGATCAGTTCTTGGGTGGCGGCGTCACCATGGTCGGCCCGGCTGTGGCCCAGCACCGGCACAAAGGCTTGGCTGAAGGCACCTTCGGCGAACAAGCGCCGCAACAGGTTGGGAATACGAAACGCCACATGAAAGGCGTCGGTGAGCGCACTGGCGCCAAAACTGGCGGCAATGATCAGGTCGCGCACCAAACCGGTGATGCGAGACGCCAGCGTCCACAAAGAGACGGTAGAGACCGATTTGAGCAGTGACACTGCGCCGAAGTGTAGGGCCCCGCCAAGACCCACCCAGCCTGCCTGGGCCTGAAGGCCCGCGCCCAGCTATAATGGAGGGCTTTGCTCGGCAACATCCGCAAACCAAACCCGCACACAGGAGCCTTTTATGGCCGCAGGTAAACCCAAGAAAAAGAACCCCCGTCTGGCGTCTGGCCGCAAACGCGCCCGCCAAGACGTCAAGCTCAATGACGCCAACAGCTCATTGCGCAGCCGCTACCGCACCGCAGTGAAAAACGTCGAAAAAGCCGCCGCCACCGGCGACAAGGCCAAGACGCAAGAACTGTTTGCATTGGCCCAAAGCGTGATCGATTCGATCTCGGACAAAGGCATTTTCCACAAGAACAAAGCGGCCCGCGACAAGAGCCGCCTGTCGGCCCGCGTCAAGGCGCTGGCCACCTCCACGGCCGCGGCTTAACAGCCACGGCCAACCCAAGCCCGCAGCGGTTCTTTCGGGGATACAAACCACCCAGAACCGTTGCGCTGTTTGTCAGGGTGCGCTGCCGAGCAAAACTGACATCGCTTGCCAAAGCGCCTCGCTGCCCAGCGGGGCGTTTTGCTTTAGGGCGCAGCCTCTCGCCCACCGGTGGGCGTGGCGGTTTCGTTGAAGCCAGTCGTCAGCGCGTCTCGCCGTGGACCACCTGGAGTTGGTTGTCGCGTGCAAAGTTCATGACAAAGTCCCAAGCCATGGGCTCGGCGTCGCGCAAGTCGCGGTGCACGATCACGCATTTGTCGGTGCCAATGGTGCTGGGCACACACCACGCGGAATAGCTCAGGTGGCTGCCCGCGCTGGCGCCACCGGGGCGAAAAGAGCTCATCACCCCGGCCAAGCGCTCGGCCCAATCGCTGGGGCGAAAACTGCGACCGTCGGCCGTGCGGCCCACAATCCACACCTCGTTCAGCGCGGGTGCGGGTTGGGGGGCGGACGGTGGGGGTGAGGTCATGGGTGAGGTTGCGCGCTGGTTGCGCAAGCCCAGCGTAAACGCATCCGAGCGCCAGTGCGAAAGCTTGCGCAGGCCCAAAATGCTGCACCGCAAAATTTTATCTTATATAAGACTTGGCAGCCCACTGGTCGCCGCTGCCCATTCACCAACCAAGCACGCATCACAGCCATCCACAAAGTGCATCAAACGTGTCAACGCCGCCACCTAGAATCGTTTGAGCCGCTTGCGCAGCGTCTTTGTTCGCCTTCAGCCGGAGCCTTGCCATGACCGACATGTCCGCCGCCGCTTCACCGCACACCATGAACACCTACGGCAGGGTGCCGCTGGCCGTGTCGCATGGTCAGGGTTGCTATGTGTGGGACACCACCGGCAAGCGCTATCTGGACGCGCTGGCGGGTATTGCGGTCAACACCCTGGGCCACAACCACCCCAAGCTGGTGCCCGCGCTGCAAGACCAGTTGAGCAAGATCATTCACAGCAGCAATTACTACCATGTGCCTAACCAAGAGCGCTTGGCCGCCAAGCTGGTGGAGCTGTCAGGCCTGACCAATGTGTTTTTTTGCTGCACCGGGCTAGAGGCCAACGAAGGCGCGTTGAAGCTTGCGCGCAAGTTTGGCCACGACAAGGGCATCGAACGCCCCGAGATCGTCGTGTATGAAAAAGCTTTCCACGGCCGCAGCATTGCCACCCTTTCGGCCACCGGCAACCCCAAGGTGCAGGTGGGCTTTGGCCCCTTGGTCGAAGGCTTTGTGCGCGTGCCCGCCAACGACATTGGGGCGCTAAAAAAAGCCACGCAAGGCAACCCGAACGTGGTGGCGGTGTTCTTTGAAACCATCCAGGGCGAAGGCGGCGTGAACCCCATGCGCGCTGACTACCTGCGCCAGGTGCGCGCCCTGTGCGATGAGCGCGACTGGCTGCTGATGATTGACGAAGTGCAGTGCGGCATGGGCCGCACGGGCAAGTGGTTTGCCCACCAGTGGGCAGGCATCTCGCCCGACGTGATGCCGCTGGCCAAGGGCTTGGGCTCTGGCGTGCCGGTGGGCGCCATCGTGGCGGGCCCCAAGGCCGCGCACATTTTTCAGCCGGGCAACCACGGGACTACCTTTGGCGGTAACCCGCTGGCCATGCGTGCGGGGGTGGAAACCATCCGCATCATGGAAGAAGACGGTTTGCTGGAGCACGCCGCGCGGGTGGGTGAGCACCTGAAAGCCGCGCTGCAGCGCGAGCTTGGCGCGCTGCCCGGGGTGAAAGACATCCGCGGCCAAGGCCTGATGCTCGGCGTGGAGCTTGACCGCCCTTGCGGCGCGCTGGTGCAGCAGTGCGCCGACGCGGGCTTGCTCATCAGCGTGACGGCCGACAGCGTCATCCGCTTGGTGCCGCCCTTGATTTTGACGGTGGCGCAAGCCGATGACATCGTGGGCATCTTGGCGCCCTTGGTCAAAGCGATGCTGGCGCAACCCAAGCCTTGACCTTGCCCGCCAAGAACTAAGGCACGACGCGGCGCCAACTAAAATTGGTGCCCTGCTTCCCCAGCGTCTTCGCGCAACGGCACCCTGTGGTGCCGTTGTGCTTTTTTGTGCCACGCCATGACCAATCCCGCGCCCGCCCAACCCCGCCTCACAGCGCTTGCCAAATCGTTTGAACCAGCCCCGATTGAAGCCCAGTGGGGGCCCGCTTGGGAGCGCATGGGCGTGGGCGCAGCAGGCGTGCGCGGCACCGGGCAGCCCGATGCGGCAGCGCCCTCGTTTTGTATCCAGCTGCCGCCACCTAACGTGACGGGCACGCTGCACATGGGCCATGCGTTCAACCAAACGATCATGGACAGCCTTACGCGCTACCACCGCATGCGCGGCCACAACACGCTGTGGCTGCCTGGTACCGATCACGCGGGCATTGCCACGCAAATCGTGGTGGAGCGGCAGTTGCAAGAACAAGGCACCGACCGGCATGCCCTGGGCCGTGGAGCCTTCACCCAAAAGGTGTGGCAGTGGAAAGAAAAATCAGGCCACACCATCACCACCCAGATGCGCCGCATGGGCGCCAGTGTCGACTGGGGCCGTGAGTACTTCACGATGAATGATCAGCTATCCAAGGTGGTCACCGACACCTTTGTGAAGCTGTACCAACAAGGTTTGATCTACCGCGGCAAACGCTTGGTGAACTGGGACCCGGTGCTCAAAAGCGCAGTGAGCGACTTGGAAGTGGAAGCCACCGAATCCGACGGCTTCATGCACTACATCACCTACCCGTTTTCCGACGGCCCGCAGCCCATTGACGGCGTGCTGCAACGCGGCATGACGATTGCCACCACCCGGCCCGAGACCATGCTGGCCGACGGTGCGCTGGCGGTGCACCCCGAAGACCCGCGCTATCAACACCTGCTGGGCAAGTGGGTCGATCTGCCCCTGTGCGACCGGCGCATTCCCATCATTGCCGACGACTTTGTTGATCAGGCCTTTGGCAGTGGCTGCGTCAAGATCACTGGCGCGCATGACTTCAATGACTACGCCTGTGCGCAGCGCCACGGCCTCCCGCTGATCACCATCTTTACGCTGGACGCCAAGGTCAATGAAAACGGCCCCCAGGCCTACCAAGGCATGGACCGTTTTGTGGCGCGCAAGGCGGTGGTGAACGACCTGCGCGAACAGGGCTTTTTGCAAGAGATCAAGCCGCACAAGCTGATGCTGCCGATTTGCGCGCGCACTGGCCAGGTGGTCGAACCGATGCTGACCGACCA
>JAAFIY010000115.1 GCA_013297985.1 Comamonadaceae bacterium
AGGGGGACACGCGATGGAACAGGACCTTGCCGAGCGCATCGCCGCTCATCCGAAGTACCAAGAGCTCACCCGCAAGCGCACCGGCTTTGGCCTGTGGCTGACGCTGGCCATGCTGGTGGTGTACTACGGCTTTATCTTGCTGGTGGCCTTTAACAAAAGCCTGCTGGCCACTCGGCTGGGCGAAGGCGTGATGACGCTGGGCATGCCCATTGGCTTGGGGGTGATTTTGTTCACCGTGGTCATCACGGTGTTCTATGTCCGCCGCGCCAATTCGGAGTTTGACGAGCTGTCGCACCAGGTGACACAGGCGGTGAAATCATGAGCCGCCCCACCCTCAACGCCGTGAGCCTGTTCAAGGCACTGGCCGCCGGCGCGGCCACCTACGGCCTGTGCAGCGTGGCCTTGGCCGCAGGTGCCGATTTGGGCCAAGCGCAAAAGCAAGCCACCAACTGGACCGCCATCGCCATGTTTGGTGCCTTTGTGGCGCTGACGCTGTACATCACCAAATGGGCAGCGGCCAAAACCAAATCGGCGGCGGACTTCTACACCGCCGGTGGCGGCATCACCGGTTTCCAAAACGGGCTGGCGATTGCAGGTGACTACATGTCGGCCGCGTCCTTCCTGGGCATCTCGGCGGCGGTGATGGCTTCGGGTTTTGACGGCCTGATCTACTCCATCGGCTTCCTGGTGGGCTGGCCCGTGGTCACCTTTTTGCTGGCCGAGCGGCTGCGCAATCTGGGCAAGTTCACCTTTGCCGACGTGGCGGCCTTTCGCTTTGCGCAAACCCCCATCCGCGTGTTTGCGGCCAGCGGCACGCTGGTGGTGGTGGCTTTTTACCTGATCGCGCAAATGGTGGGCGCTGGTCAGCTCATCAAACTGCTGTTTGGCCTGGAGTACTGGGTGGCGGTGGTGGTGGTGGGCGCGCTGATGCTGGTGTATGTGCTGTTTGGCGGCATGACCGCCACCACCTGGGTGCAGATCATCAAGGCCATCATGCTGCTGTGCGGTGCATCGTTTATGGCCTTCATGGTGCTGCTGAAGTTTGGCTTCAGCCCCGAGGCGATGTTTGCCAAGGCCGTGGAAATCAAAACCGGCCTGGCCACCGACGCAGGCAAGTCGCGCGAAGCGGCAGCGGCGGCGGGCTTTTCCATCATGGGCCCGGGCGGCTTTGTGAAAGACCCGATCAGCGCCATCAGCTTTGGCATGGCCTTGATGTTTGGCACTGCTGGCTTGCCGCACATCCTGATGCGCTTTTTTACCGTGCCCAACGCCAAAGAAGCCCGCAAATCAGTTGCCTGGGCCACCACCTGGATTGGCTACTTCTACATCCTCACCTTCATCATTGGCTTTGGCGCCATCGCCTTTGTGCTGACCAATCCTGAGTTTTTGGATGCCAAGGGCGCACTCAAAGGCGGCGGCAACATGGCGGCCATTCACTTGGCCAGCGCGGTGGGCGGTGATGTGTTCCTGGGCTTTATCTCGGCCGTGGCGTTTGCCACCATCTTGGCGGTGGTGGCGGGCTTGGCGCTCTCAGGTGCCTCGGCCGTGTCACACGACCTGTACGCCACCGTGTTCAAAAAGGGCAAGGCCGACAGCAAGTCTGAGCTGCGGGTGTCGCGCCTGACCACCATTGGCCTGGGCGTGTTGGCCGTGGCCCTGGGCATTGCCTTTGAAAAGCAAAACATTGCCTTCATGGTGAGCCTGGCGTTTGCCATTGCCGCGTCAGCCAACTTCCCGGTCTTGATCATGTCAATGCTGTGGAAGAACTGCACCACCCGTGGCGCGGTGATTGGCGGCTTCTTGGGCCTGGTGTCGTCGGTGGCGCTCACCGTGGTGTCGCCTGCGGTGTGGGAAGCCACGCTAGGCAACGCCAAGGGCAGCGCGCTGTTCCCCTACAGCTCGCCCGCGCTGTTCTCCATGACGATTGCGTTTGTGGGCATCTGGTTGTTCTCAGTGCTCGACCGCAGCGGTCAAGCGGCCAAAGACCGCTCGGGCTTCTTGTCGCAGCAAGTGCGCTCTGAAACTGGCATTGGCGCGGCTGGGGCTTCGGGCCATTGAGCAACTTGCGAAAACAATTAGGGTCTGACCCCAATTAATAAAAATGATAGCTAGAGGGGCTTGTTTTTATTGCGGTAGCGGGTGGTTTTATGGTTGGGTTGTCCGGGGGTCCTTGGGTGACGAACTTCCGCACGTGGTGTGCGGCAGGACCTTGGGGGCTTAAGGGATCGCCGGTCGGGCGGCACACCGCCCGACTGCCCTGCTGGTACTCGGGATCACAGGCCGCCGCAGAACTCGCTGCGCTCAAACAGCTGCGGCGGACCCCTTCGGGGCAACCTGTGATCCCTGCGTTCCTCAGCGGCATCCATACGCCCCCAAGGCCCTGTCGCACACCACGAGCTGCGCACTGGCGCACCCCGCGTTCGACGGCCGCGACGAAGCGCAGCAGTCGAGTGGGTGGCCCGATAGCGTAAGTAGAGGAGGAGAAGAGTCCAGTGGACTCTTCGGGGGACATGGAGCTATCGGGCTGCCCGCTCGGCTGTTGCGCTTCTGGGCAGAGCGCCTAAACCAAGCCCCACGAAAACCCAAAAACAAAACAGCCGCTACCGCCCTAAAACACGCCGCATCCAGCTATCTTTTCAATAGCAACAAATCAGACTGAGTGCGCACGACACAACCCCTCCACCCAAGCCACTTGCGCAGGCAAGCACACCGTCTGCAAGTCATAGGTGGCTACTGCATGCGCCCGGGCTGCTGCGCCTAAGCGTTGGCGCAGGTCGGCGTCTTGCAGCAACTGCACGATGTGGCCACGCAAAGCGGCCTGGTCAAAAAAAGGCGCTAGCAGGCCGGTGCGCTGGTGGGTGATGGCTTCGCGCACCGGCGCGGTGTCACTGGCCACGATTGCGGCGCCGCAGCTCATGGCTTCAAGTAGGCTCCAGCTGAGCACGAAGGGGTAGCTCAAGTACACATGCACCCGGCTGATCTGCAGCATGGCCACAAAGTGGTCGTATCGCAGATGGCCCATAAAGTGCACCCGCTGCTCATCCAACTGCCCGCGCACTTCGTCCCAGAACACGTCTTTCCAGGTGCGGCCTTCGGGCGGGGCGGCGCCATAGCTCACCCCGGTGCCGCCCACGATCAGCACCTGCGCATTCGGGCGTTGGCGCAGCAGCTCGGGCAGCAGGCGCATGAAGATGTGGCAGCCGCGATAGGGCTCAATATTGCGGTTGACGAAGGTGATCACCTCGTTGTCAGCCGTGAGTAGCGGCCCGCCTTCTAGCTGCAGCGACGCGCTGGGGTTGGGCGCCAGCAAGGCGGTGTCAATGCCGTCATGCGCCACGGTAATGCGCTGCGCAAAGGGCGGCGGGAAGGTGCTGGCCTGCCATTGCGTGGGCGCCAAGCCTGCGTGCGCCTGGTCAAAGTGCAGCCAGTTGTTGGCGGTTTTCAGGCGCAGGCGGCTGGCGTCGGCCACCGGGTCGGCCACGGCGAATTCGGCATCAAAACCCACGTCGCTGGCCTCGCCCGGCATGGCGCCCTGGTAGTGGTATTCGCAGTACAGGCCCAGTAGGGCGCGGGGCCACAGGTTGCGCAAAAACAGGCTTTCGCCCCAACCGGGGTGGGCCACGATGACATCAGGCGCATAGCCTTCTTCGGCCAGCTTGCGCGCGGCTTGCAGGCAGGCGTCGGCGCGCAAGACTTTGCTTTCCAAATCCACCAACCACGGATGCAGGCCAGCGGTGTTGCCGCGCGACAGCGCATAGCGGTGCACCGCCACGCCCCCCCAAGGCCGGGGCAAGTTGGTGCGCAGGGTGAGGGTGGCGACTTCATGGCCCCGCTCCACCAAGGCGGGTGCCAAGTGCTTGAACTGGCCCGGAAAATTTTGGTGGATGAACAAGATGCGCATGGGCAAAGTCTGGCAGGGGGCGATGGGGCGGCGCTAGTCCAACTTGCGGGCCTGCAGCACATCCAAGTGCGACACCGACGGCGCGGTATGGCCCCAGGCTTGGCGGATATAGCTCAGGATGTCGGCAATCTGCTCATCGGTCAGCACATGCGCAAAAGGCGGCATGCCAAAGGGCTGCGGATTGCCTGCGGTGGCGGGGCCAAAGCCGCCGCGCAACATCACTTGCACCAGGTTGTGCACGGGCGTTAGGGCCACTGCCCGATTGCCGGCCAACGGTGGATAGGCCCGTTGCCCGCTGGCGGTCACTGCGCCTTGGCCTTGGTCGCCGTGGCATTGGGCGCAGTGCTTGTCATATAGCTGGGCACCTCGGTTGAGGGATTCACGCAGTGCCACGTCTGGCGGGGGCTTGGGCGAGTTGAAGGCCACGGGCGCTGCGTCTTGCGGCAGCGCTTTCAGGTACAGCGCCATCGCCTGCAGATCATCGGGGTGCAGATGCTGCGTGCTTTGCGCCACCACCTCGGCCATCGGCCCCAAGGCGGCTGCGGTGCGGGTGGTGCCCACCTGCAGCAGCGCCACGATGTCGTCCACCGGCCAATGCGCCACGCCCGCTTGGCTGGCTGAGCGCAGCGAGGGCGCCAGCCAGCCGTGTGCGGCCATCAAGCCACCAGCCAAATCGCCCTGCGGCTTGATGCCGCCTAAGGCGGTGCGTGGCGAATGGCAGGCCGCGCAGTGGCCCAAGCCCTGCACCAGATAGCGCCCGCGTTCTACCGTGGCGCCTTGGGGTGGCTGCGCGGGCGGCTGGCCCGGCGCAAAGTACAAGGCCCGCCAGGCCAGCAGGGCGGTTTGGGTGTTGAAGGGCCAGCGCAGTTCGTGTGCGGGCGTCGCAGCTTCAACCGGCGGCAGGCTTTGCAGATACGCCCAGATGGCGTCGGTGTCGGCACGGCTGACTTGGGTGTACTCGGTGTACGGAAACGCAGGCAGCAGCAAGCGGCCGCTGCGTGACTGGCCGTGGTGCATGGCGCGCCACAGGTCGTCGGCCGACCACCCGCCCAAGCCGGTGGCATGCGGCGTGAGGTTGCCTGCATAAATGGCGCCAAAAGGCGTGCCAATGGCCCGGCCACCGGCATAGGCTGCCCCACCCGGCGCGGTGTGGCAACCCGCGCAGTTGCCCACCCGCGCCAGGTAGGCGCCCCGGGCGATGGCGTCAGCGGCGACGCCGACTGGCTTTGAAGCTGAATCGGCTGCGTGCGGCGTCTTGACAGTCGAAAACGCTATTAAAATAGGAGCATTAGCCCAGTGCAGCACTGCCCACCACAGCAGGCTGACGGCGGTCAGCCCGATGGCAGCGCGGCGCGCGAAGCGGGTGCTGAGCTTCACTGCGCCACCCCACACGCCATGGGCAGCGCGGCTGGGGACGCAGCCGCAGGCTTGGCCCCGGGCGGCACCGGCTGGTTGGCCAGCCAAACGCTCACAGCGGCCAGATCATCCGCGCTCAGGGCTTTGGCAATCTGCCCCATGCAGTCAGGCGCAGCGGCACGGCGCAGACCGGTTCTCCACGCGCCCATCTGCGACAGCACGTAGTCATACGGCAGGCCGAGCAGGCCGGGCAGATGGGTTTGGCGGCCCATCATCTGTTGGCCATGGCAGGCCACGCAGGCAGGTACGCCGCGCGTGGCGTCGCCTAGTTGCACCAGCTGTTGGCCGCGCGCCAGCAACGCCGCGTTGGCACTTTGGCGGGCAGGCGCCGGGTAGGGCAGATCGATGGCGGCGTAGTGCGTGGCCATCTGCAGCAGATAGGCATCACTTTGGTGGGCCAGCAGATGGCGCATGGCGCCGTGGGCGCGGCGGCCATCGCGAAAGTGCAGCAATTGCTGATGCAGATAGCCCGCCGGTTTGCCTGCAATACGCGGCACCTGGCCCTGGTTGCTGGCCTGGCCTTGCTCGCCATGGCAGCTGGCGCAGGCCTGCAGGCGCTGCGCCAAGGTGTCGGGTACCACGCGCGGTGTGGGCGGCGCGCTGGGCGTTTGGGCCAACGCGGCGCCTATGCCCAGCGCGACGGCTAGCAGGAGCCCCAGGAGTCGCATGGCCAATGCTAAGAAACGGGGGCGCCGAGGCCTTGCGCCCACATCGCGGGCAGGTCTTGCATGTGGTCAAACAAACGAGTAGCCCCAGCAGCCAGCAGCGCCTGGTCGGTGGTGGCGGCGTTGCGCAGGGCCCAGACCGTGGCGCCCGCAGCCATGCCCGCAGTCACGCCCGTGGGCGTGTCTTCAATCACCAGACACAGCTTGGGCGGCAGGCCCAAAGCGGCGGCAGCGGCCAGGTACACGTCTGGGGCGGGCTTGGTGCGCAGCAGGTCGTGGCCGCTGAACACGTGGTTGGACTCAATCCAAGGCATCAGGCCGCAACGCTGCAACTGCATCATCACCTTGGGCCTGTCGGCGCCTGAGGCACACGCCACGCGGCCCCCGGTGTGGCGGTGCGCCGACTGCACCGCGTCCATGGCGCCGGGCATCAGTTGCACCTGTTCGAGCAGGCGCTCGTCGCGCCGTTGGCGAAAGCTTTTCAACCAGGCGTCATCCACGGTGATACGGCTGTGGGCGGCAATGGTGGCGGCCTCTTCCTTGATGGCCTTGCCGACAAATAGGCGCATGCATTCGTCTTCAGACAAGGTCCAACCGCCTTCGGCCAGCATCTCGCGCAGCACGCCATTGGTGATGGGTTCGGAATCCACCAACACGCCGTCACAGTCAAACAACACGGCTTGAAAAAAAGGGGTGCGGACCGCAGTATTCATCAGCTTGCCAATCAATCAGTTGCTACAAAATAAATAGCTATCTGCGCTTATTTTGAGGGCGCTAGGGCTGTATTGACTGATGAAAAACTCGCGCTAGGCCGCAGCCGACTGTACGGCACCGTCGACATACCACCACTGCCCGGCTTCGTGCACAAAGTGGCTGGTTTCCTGCAGCCGCTGGGCCCGCCCGGCCAGCCGCGAACGGGCCACAAACGACACCGTGGCGTGGGTGGCATCGGTGGAGGTGTGGCTGCGCACCTCCAGCCCGAGCCACTTCAGACCCGCTTCAAACTCAAGCTGCGCGGGCCGCGTGCTGGGGTGCCAACTGGCCAGCAGGTAGTCGGCCCGCTGCAACACAAAGGCGCTGTAGCGCGTCCGCATCAACGCATGGGCATCACCAGCCAAGGCGGGCTGATTGGCATCCACGGCGGGGCCGCAGCACGCACCCCACGCAAAAGGCGCCGGGGGCTTGCGGCCAGCGCCTGGTGCGCCCAGGCGCCCGCACACACAAGGCGCGCTGGCAGCGGGCAAGGGCCAGGATGTACTCATGCACCGGGTTTGGGTTTGGCCACGTAGGGCTGCACGGGGGCCTTGGCGTCGCGCCAGGCGCCAAAGCCACCGTCGATGTGGGCCACATTGGTCATACCCATGTCTTGCAGCGTTTTGGCGGTGAGCGCGCTGCGCCAGCCCGCTGCACAAAACAGCACATAGGTGGTGCTGTCTTTGCCGAACACGGGTTTGAAGTAGGGCGATGTGGGGTCCACCCAAAATTCAATCATCCCGCGCGGGGCATGCACCGCACCGGGCACGGTGCCTTCGCGCTCTAACTCGCGCACATCGCGCAGGTCCACCAACTGCACGGCTTGCCCCAAGGCCTGGCGCTCACGCACCTGGGCCACGCTCAGAGTGGTGATCTGTGCAGAGGCCTCGCGCACCATTTGCTCAACAGGTTTGATGGGCATGAATCGACTCCAAAAGCTTGAGTGCGCTAGCGCTTCCACAGCGCGGGTGAAAACAGCACCAGCACGGTGAGCAGCTCTAGCCGCCCCAGCAGCATGGCAAAACTGCACACCCCCAGCGCAAAGGCGTTGAGACCGGCAAAGTTGCCTGCGGGGCCCACTTCGCCCAAGCCGGGGCCCACATTGTTGACGCAGGCAATCACGGCGGAAAAGGCCGTCACCACATCCAGCCCGCTGAGCAGCAGCAACAGCGTCAGGCCCACCAGGCTGGCGCCGTAGAACAGCATAAATGCCAGCACTGCGCCAATGATTTGGGCTGACACCACTTCGTTGCCCAGCGTGACGGGCGTGACAGCACGCGGGTGCACGATGCGCACCAGTTCGCGGCTGGCCTGCTTGACCAAAATCACCATGCGAATGAGCTTGATGCCCCCGCCGGTGGAGCCCGCGCAAGAAGTAAAGCAGGCCAAGAACAGCAAGAAGATGGGCGCAAAGGGCGGCCACAGGGAATAGTCAGTGGCCACATAGCCGGTGGTGGTGGCAATCGACACCACGTGGAAGGCCGCCATGCGCAGCGCTTCGGGAAAGTTGTCTTTGATGCCTTCAACTTCAAGCAGCAGCGTGATCAGCGAGGTGCTGCACAACAGCACCAGCCCGTACATGCGGATTTCAAAGTTGCCCAAGAGCGGGCGCCAACTGCGCTGTGACCACACCGCAAAGTAGCGCACAAAACTGATGCCTGCCAGCGCCATAAAGACCACCGCTGTCCACTCGATGCGGGCGCTGTCAAAGTGGCCCAGGCTGGCGTCGTAGGGCGATAAGCCACCTAAGCTCATGGTGGTGCAGGCGTGCATAAACGCATCGGCCCAGCCCATGCCCGCCCAGCGATAGGCCAGCATGCACGCGGTCGACAGCAGCAAATAGATGGACCACAGACCGCGCGCGGTGTCAGCCACCCGGGGCGTGAGGCGCTCTTCTTTCATCGGCCCGGCCATTTCGGCCTTATAGAGCTGGGTGCCGCCCAAGCCCAGCAAGGGCAGCACCGCAATGACGAGCATCACAATGCCCAGGCCGCCAACAAACTGCAAAAAGCAGCGCCATACGTTGACTGACACCGGCAGGTCTTGTAAGCCGGCGATGGCCGTTCCGCCGCTGGCCGTCAGCGCACTCATCGCCTCAAAGTAGGCACGGGACGCAGTGATGTCTGGCACGCTCAGCATCAAGGGAGCGGCGGCGATGGCAGGCAGCACCAGGTAGATCAGCGTCACCAACAAAAAGCCGTCATGCGGCTGCAGCTCAAACCGATAGCGCCGCGTGGCCAGCCACATCACCCAGCCCGCGCCCAAGGTGGCCAAGCCGCCCATGGCCCACAGGCGCTCGAGCGCGTCGTCGCCGTCATTGAAGGCAAAGGCCAAGGGCACCACAAAGGCGAGCGAAAAGCCCAGCAGCACACGCGCCAGCACAGCTAGCACTGGACGCAAATGGCTGAGCGCAGTCATCCGAAAAAAGTGGCGCTGACTTGGAACAGCCGCTCGACCTGGCGCACCATGCGCCGATGCGGCATGAACACCACCAAGTGGTCACCGTCTTGCACCAGGGTGTCGTGGTGCGGCATCAAGACTTGGGTGGCATCGCCCTGGCCGCGCACGATAACGCCAATGCGTGCGCCGTCGGGCAGGTCAATGCGCTGCACCGTGCGGCCCACCAGGCGCGACTGTTGCGCGGTGCCTTGGGCCACACCTTCTAAAGCCTCGGCCGCGCCACGGCGCAGGCTGTGCACGGCCACCACCGCGCCGCGGCGCACATGGGTGAGTAGTTCGCCGATGACGGCCTGCGCCGGGGACACCGCAATGTCGATGGCGCTGCCTTGCATCATGTCGGCATAGGCGCGCCGATTGATGAGGGCCACCACCCGCTGCGCGCCCATGCGCTTGGCGAGCATGGCGCTCATGATGTTGTCTTCATCGTCGTTGGTCAGCGCCAAAAACAGATCGAGCTCACCCACGTTTTCGTCGGACAACAGGTCTTCGTCGGCGGCGTCGCCGTTCAAGATGAGGGTTTGGGGCAACTGGGCGGCCAGCACATCGCAACGGCTGCGATCAAACTCAATCAGCTTGACCTGGGCCTCGCCACCCAACTCGCTGGCCAAGCGGTGGCCCACGCGGCCGCCCCCGGCAATCATCAAACGCCGCACCCGCTCAGCCGGGGGGCGAAAGGCGGCCAGCACATCGCGCCGAAAGCGGCTGTCGGCCAGCACAAACACCTCGTCGCCCGCTTGAAATCGGGTGTTGGGCATCAGCGGCACCTCGGCGTCGCCGCGGTAGATGGCCACGATGCGCATGGGCGCGGTGGGCATCACCACCGCAATGTCGGCCACCGATCGGCCCAGCAACAAGCCGCCCGGGTCGGCCCGCACCACCAGCAAGTGCACCCGGCCTTCGGCAAAGGCCAGCACCTGCAGGGCGCCAGGATGGTCAATCAGCTCGTGAATAAAGCGGGTGACCGATGCCTCAGGGCAAATGACGTGGTCCACGCCAAAGCCTTCGGTGCGCGCCATCAAGTCCGCGCTTTCCACCAGTTCACCCGCACGCAGCCGGGCCACGGTGGTGGCGGGGTTAAATCGCATGCGCGCCACCTTGCACACGGCTAGGTTCACTTCGTCGCTGTCGGTGCAAGCCATCAGCAAATCAGCGTCCGCCATGCCCGCACTGGCCTGCACCGAAGGCCAGCTGCCATTGCCCAGCACGCCGCGCAATTCAAGCCGCTCTTCCAGGTAGGCCAGGGCGCGGGGGTCGGTGTCAATGACCGTGGTGTCATTGCGTTCGGTGACCAATTGCTCGGCCACGCTCATGCCCACTCGGCCTGCCCCAACGATGACAACTTTCATGGCTGGCAGTGTGCCCGCAAGTCAGCGCGGACTTAGAGCGCCAGGGCCCGCCCGATCAAGATTTTTTGCACGTCGCTGGTGCCTTCGTAAATTTGGCACACCCGCACGTCGCGCCAGATGCGCTCCACGGGGAAGTCAGTGACATAGCCATAGCCGCCGTGGATCTGGATGGCGTCTGAACAAACCGCCTCGGCCATCTCGCTGGCCATCAGCTTGGCCATGGCGGCTTCTTTCAGGCAGGGCAGGCCCGCGTCTTTGAGGCTGGCGGCATGCCAAATCAGCTGACGCGCCGCCTCAATTCGGGTGGCCATGTCAGCCAGCCGAA
>JAAFIY010000116.1 GCA_013297985.1 Comamonadaceae bacterium
GTGCCGCGATTTGTCGGAGCTGGCCAACTACGCCCGGGTGGACAACCGCCAATACCGCTTGCTCAAGGCCGCCACACCGGGCGCCTATACCTTTATCTTGGAAGCCAGCAAAGAAGTGCCCCGCCGGGTGAGCCATCCGCAGCGCAAAACCATTGGCCTGAGGGTGCCCGACCACGCAGTGCTGCAGGCCCTGTTGGAACTGCATGGGC
The DNA here is from genome assembly GCA_013297985.1 of Comamonadaceae bacterium. Lineage (GTDB taxonomy): Bacteria > Pseudomonadota > Gammaproteobacteria > Burkholderiales > Burkholderiaceae_C > JAAFIY01. The sequence continues at coordinate 210 of JAAFIY010000116.1, forward strand.
AACCTCTGTTGGCCGCCACCTTGATTGCGCCGGGCGAGAGCGAACCACTGAACGACGCCCAAGACATCCGCGACCGCTTTGAGCACGCCCTGGCAGGTGTGGTGGACGCGGGCGCCTGCCCGTCTGAAGCCACCACCGTGATTGATTTAAGCCCCATGGCCACCGGCGACGAGCCCACCGTGCTGCGCCAAGGCCGCGGCCCGCTGGCGGCGCTGGGCCTGTAGACACCCGGTGTCGCAGGCCCCGGCTGAAGCGCAACCCCCACAATTCAAAGCGTGAACTTCGACGCCGCTCAACTCATTCAAGCCGTAGCCATCTACGCTCTGCCGGTGTTGTTTGCCATCACCGTGCACGAGGCTGCACACGGCTACGCGGCGCGCTACTTTGGCGACAACACCGCGTATTTGCTGGGGCGCATCACGCTCAACCCCTTCAAGCACATTGACCCAATTGGCACCATCGCGATGCCGCTGCTGCTGTACTTCGCCACCAGCGGCAGTTTTTTGTTTGGCTATGCCAAGCCGGTGCCGGTCAACTTTCACCAGCTGCGCAGCCCCAAACGCGACATGGTGTGGGTGGCCCTGGCCGGGCCCGCCAGCAACTTTGTTCAGGCCTTTGCCTGGGCGCTGGCTTGGGTGTTGATGGTGGCCTTCGGCGTGGAAGAACGCTTTTGGCTTGCCATGGCGCAAGCGGGCGTCATGGTCAACCTGGTGATGTGGGCGTTTAACTTGTTTCCCTTGCCGCCATTGGATGGGGGCCGCATTGCCGTGGGCTTGCTGCCGTACAAGCCTGCGTCACTGCTGGCCCGCGTGGAGCCTTATGGCTTTTTTATCGTGCTGGCGCTGGTGCTGGCCGGGGTGGTCAGCAATTACTGGCTGCGCCCGCTGATGGGTGTGGGCCGTGAAGCCATCTTTTGGCTGCTGGCGCCCCTGCGGGCCGTGCTGTAGCGGCCCATATAGATTGGATTGATTGCTACACAAATGATAGCTAACTCTGCTGATATTCAGGGCGCATCAGCCGCATCTGATACCAACCCGCCGGTGCTGCGGGTGTTAACAGGCATCACCACCAGCGGCACGCCGCACCTGGGCAACTATGTCGGTGCGATTCGGCCCACCGTGCAGGCCAGCCGGGCGCCGGGCACCGAGAGCTTTTTGTTTTTGGCCGATTACCACGCGCTGGTGAAAACCGGCGGAGATCCGGCCCGTGTGCAGCGCTCCACCCTGGAAATTGCCGCGTCGTGGCTGGCCAGCGGGCTTGACCCTGAGCGCACCTTTTTCTACCGCCAAAGCGATATCCCCGAGATTCCCGAACTGACGTGGATGCTCACCTGCGTGACGGGCAAGGGCCTGCTCAACCGGGCGCACGCCTACAAAGCCGCCACCGACAAAAACACCGCTGCGGGCCTGGACACCGATGCCGATGTCACCGGCGGCCTGTACATGTACCCGGTGCTGATGGCCGCTGACATTTTGGTGTTTCACGCCCACAAGGTACCGGTGGGGCGTGACCAGGTCCAGCACATCGAAATGGCCCGCGATATGGCCGCCAGCTTTAACCACCTGCACGGCCAAGGCCGCGCCTTGCTCACCTTGCCCGAAGCGGTGATTGACGAACAAGTGGCGGTGCTGCCCGGCCTGGACGGCCGCAAGATGAGCAAGAGCTACGACAACACCATTGCCTTGTTTGGCCCGCGCGAGCAATTGCGTAAACAAATCGCAGGCTTGGTGACCGATTCCCGCGCCCCGGGCGAGCCCAAAGCCACCGAGGGCTCGGCGCTGTTTCAGATTTACCAAGCCTTTGCAAGCGCCGATGAAACCGCCGCATTGGCCAAGGCGTTTGCTGAGGGCATCAGCTGGGCCGACGCCAAGGCCGCTTTGTTTGAGCGCATTGACCGCGAAATCGCGCCGATGCGTGACACCTACAACGCCTTCACGGCCGAGCCGCAGCGGGTAGAAGCCATTTTGCAGCGGGGTGCCGAACGGGCCCGCGTGCGCTCGAGCGCGCTGCTGCGCGAGCTGCGCCACGCGGTGGGTCTGCGCGCCTTGGGCACCGTGGCCGACGCCAGCCGCAAGGCAGCGCCCAAAGCCGCCAAGCCGTCGTTTAAGCAATACCGCGAAAGCGACGGTCAGTTCTACTTCAAGTTGGTGGACGCCAGCGGCGCCGTGCTGCTGCAAAGCCGTGCCTTTGCTGCGCCACGTGATGCGGCGCAAGCCATTGGCCAGCTCAGCCAAAAGAGCTCGACAGCGCTGGTCGAACTCGGTGCTCAACTAGAACCAGGCTTTGACACACAAGCGGTGGGCCAAGCGCTGGATTTGCTACAAAATAAATAGCTGCTTAGGCTGAACAATAGGCCGCTATAGCCTGATTTAGCTCAGAGGTGCAGTGGCCTGACCCGCAACCGCGCAGAGGCGGTAATCCCCGGTTTCTCAGTGGCGCGAAGGCTCAGTCGAGCTTGGCACCTGACTTGCGCACGGCTTCAGCCCACTTAGGCAGTTCGCTTTCAATAAAGCGCGCAAACGGCTCGCTGGCCAGATAGGCGGGGTCAGCGCCCTGGGTGGTCATGCGCTCACGAATGGCCGGGGTACCCAGCACCGTGCCAAACGCATCGCTCAAGCGCTTCACCGTGGCTGCAGGCGTGCCCGCTGCGGCCAAGAAGCCGTAGAAGCCCACCACCTCAAAGCCTTTGATACCCGCCTCAATCACGGTGGGCACGTCGGGCAGCGCGGGGTTGCGTTCGCGGCTGGTCACGGCCAAAGCGCGCACCTTGCCCTGCTTGTGATAGGTGGCCGCCTGCGGAATAGATTCGGCCATGAACTGCACCTGGCCGCCCATCAAATCAGTAAACGCCGGGGCGCTGCCGCGATAAGGGATGTGCACCATGAACAGCCCGGTGGCCGTCTTGAACATCTCGGGCACCAAATGGCTGATGCCGCCGTTACCGGCGGAACCATAGTTGACCTGGCCTGGCCGCGCAGCCACATAGGCTTTGAACTCTTTGAGCGTCTTGGCTGGCACATTGGGGTTTACCAACAAGGCCAGCGGCTGCATGGCGGTGCGCGCCACGGGCACAAAGTCACGCAAGGTTTGGTACGGCAGCCGGGTGTACAGCGCGGGGTTGATCACCATGGTGCCGGTGTTGGCCAAAAGCAGGGTGTTGCCGTCGGCGGGTGACTTCATGACCTCTTGCGCGCCCACGGTACCGCCCGCGCCGGGCTTGTAGTCCACGATGACGTTTTGGCCCAGCACCGCCTCCAGCCGCTCGGCCAGCAAGCGCGCATGCAAATCCAGCGGCCCACCCGCCGGAAATCCAATAACCACCTTCAGCGGGCGCGCCGTTTGGGACAAGCCTGCCAGCGGCACTGCGGCCAGCCAAGCGGCGGTGCCGGTGATGAGTTGGCGGCGGCTAGGCTGAGCTTTGGACAGGGTTTGAATCGGCATGGCGCGCTCGCGTGCAAGCGAGTCAGAAGTCACTAAAGCGGCCAAGCATCGGCAAAAAACCGGCCCAGCGCCATTGGGGGAATGACCCGGGGTCAGTCACCCAAGTGCGGGTGGCAAGCCCCGTCATCTGCTACAAAATATGTAGCTGCTTAGGCAGTTAAAGAGGGCGTCGCAGCCTATTGGGGCTCAAACGGTGGCTGACGATGGCAGCGGCGCATCAAACCAATGCGCCAGCGGCTGCGGCGCCCCCAGCGCGTAGCCTTGGGATTCGTCCACGCCCAAGCTGGCCACCAAGCGCTGTAGCTCGGCGCTGCTGACAAACTCAGCCACCGTGCCCACGCCCAGTTGGCGGGCCACCCGCACCATGCTTTCCACAATCACGCGGTCCACCGGGTCGTCGGCCAGGGTTTGCACAAAGCTGCCGTCGATCTTGATGAAGTCCACCGGGTAGCGCTTCAGGTAGTCATAGGTGGCTTGGCCAGTGCCAAAGTCGTCAATGGCAATGCGACAGCCTGCTGCCCGCAGCGCGGCCACGGTGTCACGGGCCTGAGCGGGGTTGGCAATGGCCTGGCTTTCAGTCACTTCAAACAAAAACTGGTGCGCGTTCAGCCCGTGCTGCTGAAGCAGTTGCACGATGCGCCGCGCCGTTTCTGAATCACCCACCGCCGAGCCCGACAAGTTGATGCAGCACAGCCCCAACTGGGCCAGGGCCTGCGGGTGGCGGCTGAACCAGGCAAAGGTCTGCTCAATCACCACCTGATCCAACAGCGGCATCAGGTTGTGGCGCATGGCCACGGGCATGAATACGGCGGGCGACAGCACTTCGCCACGCGGGCCGCTCATGCGCAGCAGCACCTCAACTTTGCGCAGGGGCCGAGCCTCAGGCTGACCCACCCAAGCCGCCCCGGCGGCGTTGCCCACAATCGGCTGGGCGTACAGCAACACATCGCCCGCCATCAACTGCGCCCGCAGCCGCTGGGCTTGCGCCGCATCGTCAAGCTGGCGCTGGGCGGCCCGCACATCCAAGTGGGCCGATACGGGCTGGCGGCTCTGCGCGGCACGTTGCTCTAGCTGGGCCAGTTCGTTCAGCAGCACCTCGGCACTGGGACGGGCGCCCCGTGGCACGCCCAGCACCGCCACCGCCCAAGTGGGCCGATGCAGCGGTTGGGTGGTCAGCGCAGCGCTTTGTGCAGTTTGGGCATTGAGCTGGGTGGCCAGCGTGTCTAAATCGAGCACGCTGTCGCTTACGGGGAGCGTGGCTACCAAACGCAGCGATGACACCCGCGCCCAGCGGGCGTTGGGCAGCACGGTCTGCAGCGCTTGGGCCCATTGGCGTTCATCGATGGCCAACTCATGCGCGTCACGCAAAGCCCTCAGTGACGGCGCGTTGGTGGCCTTGACCGACGCCAGCACACAACCCACATCCCCCAACACGCTTTGCATGGACGGCGTTTGGCTCTGTAGCGCCCCCCCGTTGAGCCAACGGGCCAGACCAGCTCGATTCAACAGGCCCGTGTCGGCATCCACAAAAGCCTGCCGCTCCAACTGCTGCTGCGCCAGGCGCTGCTCATACGACGCCGCCAGCAGCCCGTGCAAGGCCCCCACGGCCACCACGACATACAGCGAGATCAACACCAGTTCACCCGCCACATCCACGCCCGGATAGACCCGCTGGTGCAGGGCATAGGCCAAGGTAGACGTGAGAATGACCACCCCCACCAACAAGGTGGCATAAGCGGCCAGCGGCTTGGCGCGGATGGCCGCCAAGGCCAGCAGCGGCAGCATCAGATACAGCAGCGCACGGGCGTAGGTGAGATCGGCGCCGCCCAGCATCACGCCACCGGCCACCAGTGCCAGGGCCAGCACACCGGCCAGCAGCAGCCATTCATGCCGCAGCCCGCGCAACAAGCGGGCGCGCATCGAAAAGCCTGCCGAGGGGCGACACAACAGGTTCCACGCCAGTGGGCCCACCACCAAGGCGCCGCACATCTCAAATGTCCAGTAGGCCACCCAGCCGCCCAGCAGCGTCACATTGGGGTGCAGGCCGCCGTTGACCTTCAGGCCCGCCATGCCCAAGGTGGCGGCCAGGGGCGCGGCCACGAAGGCCAGGGCAATCAGCAACTGGGCCAAGCTGCTGCGCCGCAGATAGGGTTGTTCTGCCTCCAGCAAGCGCGCACCCATCAAGCCCCACACCGCAGCCGAGCCCACCACACCTGCGGCCACCACCCAGGGCAGCATGCCCCACGACATGTCGCCCCCGCCAGCCGAAGCCACGACCCACAGCACCAGACCACCGGCCAAGGGCCACAGGCCCGCCCAACCCCAGCGGGCCAAGAAGGCCAGGCCCATGCCTGCGGCTGGCCACCACAGCGACAAGGGCTGCTCAGAAAAACTCAGTGCCCGCGAGGCCTCGGTCGCCAAAGCCAGTACCACGGCCGCAGCCACCCAGGCACGCCAAGCGCCCCTGCGCGACACCGCAGCGGGCTCAGCCAAGGCGTAGGCAGCGCGGTTCATGGGGTGTGCAAGGGCTCGGCGCAGTAAGGTAACAACAGATTTGCTGGATTGTGCCGCCGGGATGCCTGCCCGCGCAGCCCAGCCACGCCGGAGAGTGGCCCCTTGGGTGGCACGTCTTTACGCTGCGGCGTGCAAGGCATCGCACACCGGGCAGGCCACTCGCCGCGCCGCCTGCATTTCGGTGTGGCGGGCGTCGCGGGCGTCCCACAGGTGCAAGCGCCCGGTCAGTGGTTCGCCCACGGGCTGCGGCAGCAGCAACTGCAGCGCCAACATGGCCTGCCAGGTGCCCACCACACCCACCAACGGGGCCAACACACCCATGGTGGCGCAGCGGGCTTCTTCGGGCACGGTTTGCGGTGGAAACACACAGGCCCAGCAGGGCGCTTGATGGCTGGGGTCAGACTGACGCGTGTCCACCACCAGGCACTGGCCGTCCATCTGCAGCGCAGCGCCCACCACCAGCGGCACCCGGTGCTGCACGCAAGCGGCATTGACCGCCTGTCGGGTGGCAAAGTTGTCACTGCAGTCCAGCACCACCTGGGCCTGGGGTACTACCGCAGCCAACACAGCCGCGTCGGCGCGCTGCATGCGGGCATCCACCTGCACCCCGGGGTTCATGGCCCGCATGGCCACGGCCACAGATTCCACCTTGGGCAAGCCCACGCGCTCGGTGGTGTGGGCAATCTGGCGTTGCAGGTTGGTGGCGTCCACCGTATCGGCGTCCAGCACGGTGATGCGGCCCACACCTGCGCTGGCCAGGTAGAGCAAGGCGGCGCAACCCAGGCCACCCGCACCAATCACCACCGCATGGCTTTGCAGCCAGCGCTGCTGGCCCTCTACGCCGATATCGTTGAGCAGGATATGGCGCGAATAGCGCAGCAGCTCGGCGTCAGTCATGGCGACGGCCGCAGACCACGCACCTCAAGCGGGCACAGGGCCGCTGAGCGCAATCAGTTGGCCTTTTTCTCGTCGCGCCGCTCGGTAGGCGAAGCCTTGCTGATGACCACTGGCTGGCCCTTGAGGTGGTTCAAGGCTTGCATGAGCGGAAAGTCGTCTTTGGTGCCGAACTCGGGCAAGCGGCGCGGCGCACCACCCGAAGCCGCCACGCGGGCTTGCTCTTCTTCCACGCGCTTGCGGGCGGCTTCGCGAGCAGCTTCGCGGGCCTTGTCGGCTTCAGACTGGGCGGCGCCGCCTGCGGTGAGGTGTTTGTCCAGGTCGGCTTCGCGGGTGCGCAGGGCGCTGAAGATGTTGCCTTCAGCCGATTCATCCACCAACACATCGGGCACGATGCCTTTGGCCTGGATGCTGTCGCCGCTGGGCGTGTAGTAGCGCGCCGTGGTCAACTTCAACCCGGTGTCGTTGCCCAGCGGGCGCACCGTTTGCACCGAGCCTTTGCCAAAGGTTTGCTGGCCCATGATGATGGCGCGCTTGTGGTCTTGCAGCGCACCGGCCACGATTTCACTGGCCGAGGCTGAACCTTCGTTAACCAGAACCACCAGCGGCACGGTCTTGATGGCGGCTGGCAGGCGCTTGAGCGGGTCATTGCCGCCGCGACGCAGGTAGAACTCAGGCGCGGCCTTGAAGGTGAATTTGCTCTCTGCCAACTGGCCGTTGGTAGACACGACCGTGACGCCGTCAGGCAAAAACGCCGCCGAAATGGCCACCGCCGCATCGAGCAGGCCGCCCGGGTCATTGCGCAAATCAAGCACCATGCCTTTGAGGTTGGGGTCTTGGGCATAGGCCTCATTCACCCGACGGACAAAGTCTTCCACCGTGCGGTCTTGGAACTGCGACAAGCGAATCCAGGCGTAACCGGGCTCTACCACGCGCCCGCGCACCGACTGGGTGCGGATTTCTTCGCGCACGATGGTGACGGTGAAGGTGCGGTTGTTTTCGTCACGCCGCAACACCGTCAGGTTCACACGCGTGCCCGGCTCGCCACGCATGCGCTTGACGGCCTCGTTGATGGTGAGGCCTCGGGTGGCCGTGTCATCCACGCGGGTGATCAGGTCGCCTGATTTCAAACCGGCGCGAAAGGCGGGTGAGCCTTCAATGGGCGACACCACCTTGATGAGGCCTTCTTCTTGGCTAATCTCGATGCCCACGCCCACAAAACGCCCGGCCGTGCCTTCACGGAATTCACGGAAGGCCTTTTTGTCAAAAAACTGCGAATGCGGGTCAAGCGACGCCACCATGCCACTGATGGCGTCGGTGATGAGTTTTTTGTCGTCGACCGGCTCGACGTAGTCGCTTTTGACCATGCTGAACACGGCGGCGAGCTGTTGCAGCTCTTCAAGCGGCAGGGGCGCCATGGCCCCGCGTGCCATGGTCTGCACCGACACGGTGGTAAGCGCCCCGGCCAGGGCGCCCACGGTTATCCAGCCCGCGATCTTCAGGGTCTGCTTCATGGCGATGGGTTGCTCCACAGTTGCGCCTCAATACTAGCGCTTGGAAGGCACTCAGGTGCAGTCGGTTCCCGCCGCTTCAAGCCAAATATCGGTGGCCGATGGGTTTTAGGCTGGCGTCCAGGGTATAGACCAGCGGTTGGCCGTTGGGAATGTTCAGGCCCACGATGTCGGCGTCTGAAATCCCGTCGAGGTATTTCACCAGCGCCCGAATGGAATTGCCATGTGCGGCCACCACCACCCGTTTGCCTGCGCGCATGGCGGGCGCCATGGATTCGTTCCAAAACGGCAGCACACGCTCCACCGTGTCCTTGAGGCATTCGGTGAGCGGCACTTGGCCGGGCTGCAACTTGGCGTAGCGGATGTCGCCGCGTTCGCTGCGCGGGTCGGTTGGCTCTAGCGCAGGCGGCGGGGTGTCATAGCTGCGCCGCCAGGCCAGCACCTGCGCGTCGCCGTATTGCTTGGCCATCTCGGCCTTGTTCAGGCCTTGCAGGGCGCCGTAGTGGCGTTCGTTCAGGCGCCAGTTGTGCGCCACGGGCAGCCAGGGGCGGTCCATTTCGTCCAGCACGTGCCACAGGGTGTGGATGGCGCGCTTCAAGACGCTGGTATAGGCCAAGTCAAAGTCAAAGCCGTGGGCCTTCAGCAGCCGCCCCGCGTTTTTGGCCTGCTCGATGCCCGTGGGCGTGAGGTCTACATCGGTCCAACCGGTAAAGCGGTTTTCGAGATTCCAGGTGGATTCGCCATGGCGAATCAGGACAAGCGTGTGCATGGGGCGAGTGGTTTAGCCAAGGCTGGCCGACGGGGCAAAACCCGAAATTTTAGAATCAGCGGTTTTGCAACCTTGAGCCAAAGAGGCCGCGCGTGGAATTTATCGTCAATAACTGGGTTTTGCTGCTGGTGGCGTTTGCCTCAGGCGGCTTGTTGGTGTGGCCGCTGGTGGCCAAGGGATCGCGGGCGGGCACGCTGTCGCCGGTGGCTGCGGTGCAGTTGATCAACCGCGAAAAAGCGGTGGTGGTGGACGTGGGCGAGCCTGACGAATACGCCCGCGGGCACATCGTGGGTTCGCGCAACATTCCCTTTGGTCAGTTAGAGCAACAACTGCCCAGTGCAGTCAAAAACAAAGCCACGGTGCTGCTGTTCTCATGCCCCACGGGTGCGCGGGCCAAGCGGGCGCAGTCTGAAGCCGCCAAGCTGGGCTACACCAACACCCAAACCCTGGGTGGCGGCAACGCCGCGTGGCTGGAGGCCAGCTTGCCGCTTGAAAAACCAGCCGTTGCCGCGACCTAGTCAGGCCTGTGTCTAAACCGAACCGATCGAGCCAGCCATGCCCCCCATCAAGATGTACACCACCGGTGTGTGCCCCTACTGCGTGCGCGCCAAGCAGTTTTTGAAAAGCAAGGGCGTCACGCAGATTGAAGAAATCCGCGTCGACATGCACCCCGATCAGCGTGACCACATGATGCAAATCACCGGTCGGCGCACCGTGCCGCAAATTTTTATTGGCGACACCCACGTGGGCGGCTGCGACGACCTGATCGCGCTGGACGGCCGCGGCGGCTTGGCCCCGCTGCTGTCACCGGCGCAGGGATAATCGCGGGTTTTGTTTGAAGCACATCATGGCCGACACCCCTAGCAACGACCCCGTCTTTCAAATCCAGCGCATGTACCTCAAAGAGGCGTCGCTGGAGCAGCCCAATTCGCCAGAAGTGCTGAGCGACCCCACCCAGCCCGGCGTGGATATTTCGCTGGCGGTGGGCGCGCAGCCGG
>JAAFIY010000117.1 GCA_013297985.1 Comamonadaceae bacterium
CAAATCCATGCGCACCGATGCAGCCCTGCGCGGCCAAGGCGTGGGCCGCGTGTTGCTAGAGCACCTGTTGGCACAGGCTGCGCAACTGGGCTACCAGCGCATCAGCCTGGAAACCGGCAGTCAGCCATTTTTTGAGCCTGCCTGGCGCTTGTACCTGCGCTATGGCTTTGCCGATTGCCCGCCGTTTGGCAGCTACCAGCCAGACCCCCACAGCCGCTTTATGACTCGCCTTGTTTAGGCACACACGCCCTTCGCACTCCCCATGCTGCAAGTCTCCAAACTGGTTCCCCGCGGCCAAGGCCTGGCCCCCGTGCTTGTCAAACGTGCTGCCACCGTGGCGCTGGACTGGGACGTACGCCAAAAAAGCCGCTTTGGTGCCACCGACTCCGCCGGGCGCGAACTGGGCGTGTTTTTGCCGCGCGGCACGGTGCTGCGCGGCGGTGACGTGCTGCTGGCCGAAGACGGCTCGCTCATTGCGGTGCAAGCCGCGCCGCAACCGGTGCTGCGCATCACCCACTGCACCGCCCATGGCAGCCCCTTTGATCTGCTGCGCGCGGCCTACCACCTGGGCAACCGGCATGTGCCCATTGAGCTCACACCCAGCCATCTGCACATCGAGCCCGACCATGTGCTGGCTGACATGCTGCGCAGCATGCATCTCATCGTCACCCCCATGCAGGCGGCGTTTGAGCCCGAAGCGGGGGCCTACGGCGACCAGGGCAGCGGGCATGGGCACGGGCACGCCCACGGGCACAGCCATGACCACGAGCACGCGCATGGAGATGCCCACACCCACAACCATGGACATGACCACGCACATGACCATGCACATGACCATGCACATGGTCACGCTCACGATCACCCGCACGACCACGGTCACAAACACTGAAAGCGCCGCAGCCCATGCCCACTGCGGCCCAGCAGCTCAACCTGATCTGGTTGAGTTCACCCGCCCTGCCCGTGGGCGGTTTTTCCTATTCCGAAGGCCTGGAAGCCGCAGTCGACGCGGGTGTGGTGCACAACGAAGCCACCACCTCGCAATGGCTGTGCGACCAATTGCACCTGGGGCAGGCGCGGGCTGATCTGGCCGTGTGTGCCTTGGCGCTACGCGCGCTGCGCGAGGGCCAGCACACCCAGGTACAAGCCTTGTCGCAATGGGTGCTGCACACCCGCGAAAGCAGCGAACTGCGTTTGCAAAGCACGCAGATGGGCCGATCCCTGTTGGACTGGTTACCCGCACGGCTCGGTGCTGATCGCTGGGCCACCGTCCAGCCATTGGCGGCTGAACTGGCCCGCACTGGCGCCACCTGGCCCGTGGCCTTTGCACTGGCCGCCCACGCCTTGCTGGATGACGCAGGCCAAGCCCCAATCGATGCCCAAGCCGTGTTGCTAAGTGCCGCCATGGGCTGGGCCGAAAACGCCACCCAAGCCGCCGTGCGCGCGGTGCCGCTGGGCCAAAACGCCGGGCAGCGGGTGCTGGCGCAGTTGGTGCACGAAATTGACACCGCCGTCAGCGCTGCACTGGCGGTGCACCAGCTCGACGAGCTTCAAGCCTTTTGCCCCGGCTTGGCGCTGCTGAGTGCCCAGCATGAGACGCAATACTCACGTCTGTTTCGTTCATAGATCAACCGGCAACCGCCCCATGAGCCTGCACCACATCGCCCATCGCACCAAAAAACTGCCCCCGCTGCGCGTGGGCATCGGCGGCCCTGTCGGGTCAGGCAAAACCACCCTGCTTGAAATGCTGTGCAAAGCCATGCGCGAGCGCTGGGACTTGGTGGCCATCACCAATGACATCTACACCAAAGAAGACCAGCGCCTGCTGACGGTGAGCGGCGCGCTGGCGGCGGAGCGCATCATGGGCGTGGAAACCGGCGGCTGCCCGCACACCGCCATCCGCGAAGACGCCTCTATCAACTTAGAGGCCATTGACCGCATGTTGGAGCGCTTCCCGCAAGCCGACATCGTGTTTGTGGAAAGCGGTGGCGACAACCTGGCCGCCACCTTCAGCCCTGAGTTGAGCGACCTGACCATCTACGTGATTGACGTGGCCGCAGGCGAAAAAATCCCCCGCAAGGGCGGCCCCGGCATCACCAAAAGCGACCTGTTCGTCATCAACAAAACCGATTTGGCCCCGCACGTGGGCGCTGACTTGGCGGTGATGGAAGCCGACACCCAGCGCATGCGCCGCAGCCACAACGGCCAGGCCAAGCCCTATGTGATGACCAACCTGAAAACGCTGACCGGCGTGGATGAGGTGGTGCGCTTTATTGAGCAGCGCGGTTTGCTGCACGCCTAGTCCTCGATCACCCAGGTCTATAGAAGAAACCGGCCGCTACCGCCCTAAAAATGGGCCGATCGCGCTATATAAACTGTAGCTAGCCAGGGCACTGATGAGCGCGCCCACCACGCCCAGCAAGGCCCGCACCGGTACCCGCCCGGTGGCCCACGCAGCCAGCGGCGCGGCCAGCACGCCACCGGCCATCAGCCCCGCCACCAAGTAGCCGTGCTGCACCGCACCCCAGGCCAGTAGCGCCAAGCCCGATGCGCTGGCCACAAAGAATTCAGCGGCGTTGACGGTGCCGATCACCTGCCGGGGATCGGCACCACGCGCCAGCAGGTTCGACGCCACCACAGAGCCCCAGCCACCGCCGCCGATAGCGTCGAGCGTGCCACCGGTCAAGCCCAGCGCCAAGGCTCGGCTGCGCGGGGGCTGGGCGCTCATCTGCAAGGGATGGGCAGCGCTTCGACCGCCACCCCGCCCCAAAGCCCGGTAGACGATCCACAAACCCATAGCCAGCAGATACAGCGCCACCAAGGGCTTGATCAGCCCCACATCCAGCTGGGTCAGCGCGTACGCGCCGATCAAGGCCCCCACCACACCAGGCGCTGCCAGCCACAACAGCCAGCGCCAGCGCACATGGCCCAAGCGGGCATGCGCGGTGCCAGAGGCTGCGGTAGTCACCATCTCAGCCAAATGCACCGCGCCGGACGCCGCCGCAGGCGTAGCGCACAAACTGATTAAAAAGGTGTTGGCGCTCAAGCCATAGGCCATGCCCAAGGCGCCGTCGATCAACTGCGCCGCCAGCCCCACCGCAAAGGCCATCCAAAAGAGTTCAGAGCTCAGCACCGCGCTCGCTGTGTCGCGCACCGGCCCTTGCGGGCCGTGCGCCCACACCCAGGCCAGGCCCAAGACCATAACGCTGGTGCCCCAGAGCCAAAAGCCAACGCGGTCGGCGCGGGAGGGTGGGCGCCCGGTCGGCGCAAACTTGGCCGCCAGCGGCAAGAGATGACGGCAATCCATGGGAGCCAACTTTGCCCCGCCCAAGCCCAAAACCCAACCACTGTTTGGCAGTTAGCAAATGCCTGCCAGCTATGAAGCCGCTTGGCGCCAGAACCACCCGGTGGATCGGCGACAATCGGCGCCGCAGGAAGCTTGGCCGAGCGGTTTAAGGCACCGGTCTTGAAAACCGGCGAGGGTTAACGCCCTCCGTGAGTTCGAATCTCACAGCTTCCGCCAATAGCCCCGTTCAGGGGCTTTTTTTTCGTCTCGGGATGGTGGATCGAAGGCATGTCCCCATTGGCAATTCGATTTCTTCTATTATCATGGCGCATCACCCAAGCGCAAAACGGGATGGTGGATCGGATGGTGGATCTGGCTTCAATCCACCAAAAACCCACCCTCACCCTGAACGCTGGTGCACCACCTACGGGGAGCCGCCATGCCCATCAAAGCCGCCGATCTAACCGCCATCGAAATCAAGCGGCTATCCACCCAGCCCGGCAAGCACACCGTGGGCAACGTGCCGGGCTTGGTGTTGTGGGTCAAAGAGGGCGCGGATAGAACCACCGCCGCATGGGTGCTGAGGGCTACGGTTGGAGAGCGCCGCAGTGAGATCGGCTTGGGTGGCTATCCCGGCATTGGCCTTGCCGACGCCATCAAAGCCGCCCGAGAAAAGCGCGACCTGATCGCCAAAGGCACCGACCCCGTTGCGGAGAAAAGAGCCAAGCGCGAAGCCAAAGGCCAAACCTTCGCAGACGCCGCCGCCCAATACATCACTGACCACGCCCCAAGCTGGCGCAATGCCAAGCACGCCCAACAGTGGGTAAACAGCCTGGGCACCTACGCCGCGCCGTTCATTGGTCACAAGCACGTCAAGGACGTGACCACCGCCGATGTGCTGGCAGTGTTGCGCCCGATCTGGTCAACCAAGACTGAAACGGCAGTGCGAGTGCGCCAGCGCATTGAACTGGTGTTGGATTGGGCCGGTGCACAAGGCTGGCGTGACGGCAACCATCGCAACCCGGCAAGCTGGAAGGGCAACCTTGCAATGACGCTGCCGCCGCCCCGCAAGGTGGCCCCCCACGTTCACCATGCCGCGCTGCCCTACCGCGATCTGCCCACGTTCATGGACAAGCTGACGGCTGCCCCTGGCATGGGCGCACTGGCCTTGCAATTCGCCATCCTGACCGCCGCACGGTCTGGTGAGGTCAGGGGCGCAACCTGGGCAGAGATCGACACCGACGCTGCCACTTGGACAGTGCCCGCCGCCCGGATGAAAGCGGGCCGTGAGCACCGCGTGCCACTGGCGGCTGAGGCACTGGCCTTGCTGGCAAAGCTGCCCCGATTCGAGCCTGACGAAGGCAAGCCCGATCTAATCTTTCCCGGCGTCAAAGGCCAGCCGCTCAGTGACATGACCCTGACCGCGTGCCTGCGCCGCATGGACGCGGGGGTCACGGCGCACGGCTTTAGAAGCACGTTCCGCGATTGGGCGGCTGAGGCCACCAGTCACCCGCCCGAAGTGGCAGAAATGGCCTTGGCGCACATGGTGGGTAACGCGACTGAAGCCGCCTACAGGCGTGGTGATCTGTTCGACAAGCGCCGCGCCCTGATGGCCGATTGGGGCCGCTACTGCACCGCCCGGCCTGCTGACAACGTGGTCAGCATCAGAGCCAAGGCGCTGTGAACAGGACAAGGCCATTGCACAGGCCAATGCGTGCTTGAACGACTGGAAGCAAAGGGGCAAGTGATAAACCCACGCGACAAGAGCTACGAAGGGTGCCACGTGGCACCCTTATCAACGGTGGCAGATAAACCCACGCGACAAGAGCTACGAAGCCGGTTTGCTGCAATCCCTGACCGACCCACAGGAAGCCGCCGCCTACATCGAAGCTGCGATGGAACTGGACGAACCCGACGCCTTGGTGATCGCCCTGCGCCAAGTCGCCAAAGCCCACAGCATGGCCCATGTGGCACGCGCAGCAGACATGGGCGAAAAAACGCTGTTCAGGTCACTGGCGGAAGGCGGCAACCCCACCTTGGCCACCTTGCAAAAGGTGTTGCACGCGGTGGGCTTGCGCTTGTCGGTGCAACAGGCCAGTGCTGATGCGGGTTGACTACTGCTTGTCGGCGGTTCCGTTTTGGTACCGCCGAGAGAGTGACCGCTGGTGGCCCCGCTAGGTGAACTGATCGCAGCGCAGAAGGCGGGGCCTGGATTGGCGCAGGGCGTGCGCTTTGCAGGCGCGAACAAGGGAGCAAATGACGGTTCGTCGGTGGTCGTTGTTGACGACCGCCGATCAAATCCCACTTTGGCCCAGGCTGGAATCAGCAAAGACCTATCCAGCCGCGCTCAAAAGCTGGCCGCTGGCTGCATATATGCGGGAAACCAGCCAAGTTCATTGGCTTGCCGGTTTCAGGGGGGCAGAAAGCCGATACGCCGTGATGCAGCGTGCCAACCCGCAGCAGCCCATGAGAGCGGGTGCGCCCTGCATATATGCAGTGCTTTGCCGAAAGTGCTTTCACAACGAACCTAGGGGCACCGGTGGGATTGTTCCACCGGGTACTCCGGAGGATCAAGCAAATGCCAAGTCACACGCTGATTCGCGTGCACCGCACTTTCAACAAAACCGGCCAGCAAAACGGCCACTATCCATGCTCAAACGCCAGTGGTTGGCGGTACGTCAAAGGCGGGCTATTGCCACCGCCAATTAGCACCGGCCCAAACAGCCGGGCGTTTATCAGAGAGGAACTTGACGCTGTTCTGAGCGCCCGCGTTGGTGGTGCAGACGATGCCGCGATCAAGCGCCTGGTGGCCGATTTGGTGGCCCGCCGCGCAGACAACAAAGGGGGCATCTGAATATGCAGGCCACAACGAAAGTGGCCCCGAGCTGCGTCAACAGCATCGGGGCCGAAAAAGCGAAGCCGTTTCAAGACGACGCGAGTTCGATTGTGCCCCCAAAGGCACTCGAAAACCTGAGCGCCAAAGCCGCTTTGTGCGGCTGGTGTCTGTTTCCAGTCAATCACAGCGCCGCAATCGGCGGGTACGTTTTGGCCCGTGGCGCGATAGTGGTTTTGCACGACGCCCAAGCTGTTACCGCCTTTTTGGCGAAAGTGGGGGCCGTGCAATGAAGCGCCGCAACGACGACAAAAGTACGGCCACACGCGCCCAACAAAAACGCACCTTGCAAGCGTTGCGCAACCGACCACAGACCACACACGACTTGCGCCGCCTGGGTGTGTATCACGCGTGCGGGCGTGTGCGTGAGCTGCGCCGTGCTGGCTACTTGATCGACACCCAGCGGGTTGATCTGTTCGACGCTGATGGCTACCGGCACAGACGATGTGGGCGTTACGTGCTGGTCAGTGAGCCAGAAGGCGACCCGCTGGGTCTGGACAGGTGTGTGGGGGGCACGCTGGGATGAAGCGCATAGCGCCCGCTGTGCTGCTTGCCAAAACCATCGGGCTATCGAAAGTGAACGGGCGCAAGCCCTGCCGCCTGATCGATGCCGCCCGCCACAACTTGCGCGAAATCCAAGCCGAGTTGGGCGCGGTGGGCCGCATTGATCCGGCCCTGGGCCAGCGCAACCAAGTGCTGATCGGCCCGCCCACGGCTGATGCAGTTCAAGCGCTGGCGCACCAGCTACTTGCCGTGGTGCCCAGCGTGGGCACTTTGCGCCGTGACCACGTGCAGGCGCTTGAGTTCGTTTTCAGTGCGCCGCCAGACATGGCAGCGCCTGACGCCTTCTTGGCGCAGTGCGTGGCCTGGTTGTGCAAGGCGCTGCCGTTGCCGGTGCTGTCCGCAGTGATCCACAACGACGAAGCCCAAGCCCATGCCCACGTGCTGATGCTTCCGATTGCCGATGGCCGCCTCGTGGGTGGATCGCCCATCCAGCGCGAACCCCTCAAGAGGTTGATGGATCGGTTCTTCAATGAGGTGACCGGCCCCGCCGGTTTGCCCCGCATGGGTGCCAAGTTGCGCGGAGATGTCAAGCGCCGCGCTGTTGACTTGGTGCTGACCGCGTGCCGTGAACGCGATATGCACCAAGC
This sequence comes from Comamonadaceae bacterium, assembly GCA_013297985.1. Lineage (GTDB taxonomy): Bacteria > Pseudomonadota > Gammaproteobacteria > Burkholderiales > Burkholderiaceae_C > JAAFIY01. The sequence goes on from JAAFIY010000117.1 coordinate 7,328, forward strand.
GTGTGGGCCGATGTGGCAGTTTCTGACTGAGCGCATTGCCACCGATCCACTTGCGCCGCTGATCGCGCTGGGCTACAGCGTGAACGATCTGGCTGCAAAGCCTATAGGGATTGCCGCACCAAGCCCAACGCCATCGCCCGCCCTGCCCCAAGCTGTTGAAAGCCCTATAGGGATTGAGCAATCAGCCCCTAAAGACCCGATCCCTATCCTGTGTAGGGATCGCCCCGCTGCGCTGCCTCAAAGCCCACCAAAGGGCACACAACAGGCCCGGCTTGCAACCGCACAAGCCGTCGCAGTTGCTGCGACAAAGCCACGGCCATTTAAGCCACTGCAAAGCCACATCGTGACCCGTGCTGACGGCCTGACGGTTGAACGTGGCGACCCGCTGCCCGCCGATTGGTGACGCCGTGCCCTGGACACCCGGACAACCCGTCGTGACCCCACAAGATCCTGCCGACTGGCTGGCCTGGCGCAAGACCCGCAAACTGGCGCAACACCGAGAGCGCCGCGCCAAGCTGCGCCGGATCGACTACCAGCCGTCGCCAGAGGGGGCCGCCATCACCGACTCGCTTTGCGGGCTTGTGGGGCCGTTCTGGGGCTTGTGTGCGCCGTCCTTGCCGGGAAGCACAGGCGCAGTGCGTGGGCTGGCGGGCTGAGGCCGCAGCTACGGGCTTTGTCCAGGCGCACCACCGAGCTGATCCGGCAGATGAAGGCCACGAGCAACTGGCCGCCCTTGCGTTGATGACGAACGTCAAGGTTGGCAGCACTCCAGCCATGCAACTTGACGGCGCTAGGCCAACGTTGCACCAAGGGCGGTCGCAAAAAAGCCCGCTCGGGGCGGGCTGGATGGCGCGCACAATGCGTTGAGAACTGCTTGTCTCTGATTGGCGCTGGTGCGGAGGTGCGTATGAAGTTTGGTGGCCTAAAAAACGAACTCATGGCGCTGGGGCTGATGGCCCTCATCCCAAGCGCGGGCGCGCCTTTGTGCTGGTATGGGTGGTTCTTGCAGCACGGCCATCCTGGCCGCCCGGAAGCCGAGGTTGGCCTGTTCCAGTGGTTGGTGATTCTTGTCCTCGCGGGGTGCTGGTTGAGCGCCTGGTATGCCCTTTACGAACTGTGGGGGGGCTACGAAAACGATCAGCAGGCTCGCAAAGAGCGCGCCGAACGCCTTCGTGAAGGCTAGTCCCCGGGGTGGCGACACACGCGCACACACCCGGGCTTGTTTTGGCATGGTGCTCTGCCGAGGTCACACACATGTACACAGAGTTAGCCATCGGCAACTGGCCGCCTGTGGTTTTATGGTGGATGGCGGCGCGGCGATCAAGGGCCGCGCAGAAGGCGGGGCCGGGGCTGGCGATGGGTTCTGCCGGTCAACTTGCTGGCAAAACGCAGGACGGTCAAGCGGTCGTTGTTGACGACCGCCTGAAAACAGCCCCGACGCTGGCCCAGGCCGGAATCAGCAAAGACCTATCCGGCCGCACCCAAAAAGCGGGACACACTTTTCTGGATGGCGGATTAGATGGTGGATTGACGAATTTTCTCTAAAAATAATCAATTAGATCAATCACTTTTTCGCTGGTTCTACGGACACAGCTTCCGCCACCAGCCCCATTCAGGGGCTTTTTTTTCGTCTGGGCGTGGGCACTGGCGCACCAAGCCCCGCGCGGCCAGCCACTTGGCACGAGGGCAGCCACCTGATCGGAATTGCGGTCCATCAAGATCATGGAGGTGTTGCCGTTGATGCACATCAGGGGCAAGTCGTACTCCTCGGCCAGGCCAGCGCAGCATGGCCGTCGGCCCCCCTGACATTACTCAGTGGTATTCTGCGCGAAACCTTTCGGCGCGGGGTGGCAGACAAATCAACTGGGGCGGTGCAAAACTCGCGCTTGCCCTCTTTCACTTTGGAATCAAATGGACAAGTTATTGGCCAGTGTTGGATCGCTGCTATATGGCATGCGATTTACCATGCTCTTCTTTTATGTGGGGCTGGTGACGATTATTTTTGGCATTTTGGGTAAGTTTGCGCTTGAAACCTACAAACTGATGAACACCCTGCTGTTTGGCGAGCTGGGCAAAATTGACCTGATCATCAAGGTGCTGGAGTTGGTGGACATGACCATGGTGGCCCAGCTGGTGTGGGTGGTGGCGCTGGCGGGGGTGTCGCTGTTTGTCACTACCAGCCATTTTGATTCAAAAGACATGAAAAAGCCCGATTGGCTGGACCATGTCAATACCTACAACCTCAAACTGAAATTGGCGTTTGCGATTGTGTCGATTTCAGGGGTGCACGCGCTGAAAACTTACCTAAGCGGCGATTTAAGCCTGGAGAATATCCAGATCATTACCATGGTGGCGGTGATTCACTTTACCTTTGTGCTGTCGGCCATTGGTATTTCGGTGGCCGAGCGGCTCACGCGTGAAAGCACGCCGCGGCACTGAGCGGCAGCACGCCGCTTGAGGGGCGGCAGCCAAAAAAATCAATGACCGATGGGCGCAGGCGCTGCGCCGCCCGACGCGGTGGGTGCGGCGTGGGTGGACTCGGCCGCCGGTGTTGGCGCGCTAGTCGGCAAGCCCGGCGCGCACATCTCGTGCCCGTTCCACTGCTGGCCGCACCAGCAGCGGCCGTCGGTGTCGATGATGCAAGTGCCGCTGCCGCAGCAGCGTGGGTCGTCGTTCATGGCGTGGGTCCGCAAAAAGGGATGCCGGAGCGCACCGGCCTTGCCAGTGTGCCGCCAGTGCAATAACCCGTTTGGCGCAGGTTGACCGTTTTGCCGGGCCGCCGCAGATGGGGTCAGCCATGCGGCCGCTGAGGCGCCCCAAACCACCGCTTGCGCAGGCGTGCCACGCGCTCGCTGCGCTGCCAGTCGTCAGCCAACAGGCCATTGACATAGCAGTCCACCCAAGCCCCACCACTGGCGCTGCGCAGGTGCTGGCGCAACAGGCCTTCTTGCA
>JAAFIY010000118.1 GCA_013297985.1 Comamonadaceae bacterium
CCCTGGCGGGCGCATGGTGGCCAGTTTTTTAGAGCACGACGGCAACCCCACCCGCTGGCGCATCTTTACCGACAGTGCCCACGCAGCCGCCACCGGCAACGGCCCGCTCAACACCTTTGTGCACCGTGATTGGTGGCCGCTGTGGGCCCAGCACGCGGGCTTGGTGGTGGATGATATCAAGGGTGCAGACGAAGCCTTTGCCAGCGCGCCGCACGATGTGCCGCTGGATGACGGCACCGTGGTGCCTGCGGGCACCCAGGCCGCGCTGGGGCAGAGTGTGGTGGTGTTGCGGCGGGTGTGAATTAGGTCGCAGGTTGGTACTGCGCGGGCCGCCTACACTGCCTTGCGCGTGGCGACCTGTTCGCCCCCCACTCAGCGCCGCAGTGGCGCTTTCGCTCTTAACCACGCCCACACACCACCATGAGCACCTGGTCCCACGGCTACGTCAGCGACATCACTTACACCTACGGCTACTACAGCGAACTCAATCCGCTGCGCGCCCAAATGGCTTTGCTCGATGCGCGCTTGGCGCCGCCCAACTCGGGTGCTGACGCCACCTGTTGCGAGCTGGGCTTTGGCCAAGGCTTAAGCGCCAATGTCCACGCCGCCGCCGGCGGCGGAGCGCGCTGGTGGGCCACTGATTTCAACCCCGCCCAAGCGGGCTTTGCGCAAAGCCTGGCACGGGCCAGCGGCAGCGGTGCGGTGTTAGTAGACGACGCCTTTGCCGACTTTGCCAACCGCAAAGACCTGCCGCCCGAGGGCTTTGACTACATCGGCCTGCACGGCATTTGGAGTTGGATTTCTGACGCCAACCGCGCCGTAATTGTTGACTTTGTGCGCCGCCACTTAAAGGTGGGCGGTGTGCTCTACATCAGCTACAACGCGCTGCCGGGTTGGGCCGCGCTGATGCCGCTGCGCCACTTGCTCACGCAGCATGCCGAGCGCCTGGGTGGGCCTGGCACCAACATCGTCAGCAAGATCAATGACGCGCTGGCCTTTGCCGACAAGCTGGTGGCGCTCAACCCCGGCTATGCCCGCAGCAACCCGGTGGTGGCTGAGCGCTTAAAGCGCATCAACGGCCAAAACCGCAACTACCTGGCGCACGAATACTTCAACCGCGATTGGTTACCCATGCATTTTTCAGACATGGCCGCGTGGTTAGAGCCCGCCAAGCTGAGCTTTGCCGGATCGGCCCACTACCTGGAGCGGGTAGACGCCATCAACCTCAACGCCGATCAGCAAAAGCTGCTGAACGACTTGCCTGACCCATTGATGCGCGAGCAAACGCGCGACTACATCACCAACACGCAGTTTCGCCGCGATTATTGGGTGCGCGGGGCGCGAAGCATTAGCGCGCTAGAACGCTCAGAAGCCCTGCGCCAGCAGCGCGTGGTGCTGAGCACGCCGCGCGCCGATGTGGCCATGAAGGTCAATGGCAACTTGGGCGAAGCCAGCCTGAACGACAACGTCTACACCCCGGTGCTCGATGCCTTGGCTGACCAAAAAGCCCACACCCTGGGCCAGTTAGAGCAAGCCGTGGCCGCCAAAAACGTGAGCTTTAACCAACTGGCGCAAGCCATCATGATCCTGGTGGGCAAGGGCGATTTGCAGCCCGCGCATGACGACGCCCACATCGCCCGCGCCCGCAAGACCACCGACCGCCTTAACACCCATTTGATGAACCTGTCGCGCGGCAGCAGCGACATCAGCAACCTGGCCAGCCCCGTCACTGGTGGTGGCGTGGGGGTGGGGCGCTTTCAGCAGTTGTTTATTGCCGCCCGCGCCCAGGGCAAGAAAACCGCGCCCGAACTGGCGCAAGCGGTGTGGACAATTCTGCAAGCCCAGGGCCAGCGCATCGTGAAAGACGGCAAGGCGCTGGACAACAACGACGACAACTTGGCAGAACTCAACACCCAGGCCACGACGTTTTTGGACAAGCAACTGGCGGTGTTTAAGGCGCTGGGGGTGGCTTGAGAGTTGTTGGGTGGTTTCGGTGTTCGTTGCTATTTTTTTGATAGCTTAGTACGGCCTGATTTAGGGCGGTAGCGGCTGTTTTGTTTTTGGGTTTTTCTTGGGGCTTGGTTTGGGCGCTCTGCCCAGAAGCACAACAGCCGAGCGGGCAGCCCGATAGCTCCATGTCCCCCGAAGAGTCCACTGGACTCTTCTCCTCCTGTACTTACGCTATCGGGCCACCCACTCGACTGCTGCGCTTCACCCATTGCCGTCGAACCCTGGGTGCTGCATTGGCTTAGCTCGTGGTGTGCGGCAGGGCCTTGGGGGCGCATGGATGCCGCCGAGGAACGCAGGGATCACAGGTCGCCCCGCAGGGGTCCGCCGCAGCTGTTTGAGGCGCCAGCCGAGTTCTGCGGCGGCCTGTGATGCCGAGTACCAGCAGGGCAGTCGGGCGGAGTGCCGCCCGACCGGCGATCCCTTAAGCCCCCAAGGCCCTGCCGCACACCACGTGCGGAAGTTCGTCACCCAAGCCAACCCATCCCAGCGTACCAAGGGGAGGTGGTCATGAAAATCAACGACAGCACCCCTCTAGCGGGGCCATCGCGCCCGCAGCCAACTAAGGCCCGACCACCTTATAGATGCCCCGATAGCGCCGCGCTTGAACCATTTCGGCGTCACTGGTGCCGTAGCCAACGTAGAACTCGGTGCCCACTAAATTGCTGAAGTCGTTGCTCGCAATGATCTCAATGAGCACGCTGTTGTCCACTGCGTTCACCGACACGTTTTCCATGTACACCGCCAGCGGCAAGGCCAAGGGGCCCCAGTCACCTGACGGCGCTTTTTGCAGCAACACCGGTGCCGTGATGGTGCCTACCGCCGGGATATAAGCAAACACAAATACCTTGACGCCGCCTGCAATAGCTTGCGCAAACTGCACGCCTGACAGGGTCAAGCGGGTGGATACCGTCAGGCTGCGATTGGTGCCAGTGGCAAATACGCGCAGCAGGTTGTCGGCGATGGTGCCGTTATTCAGCACAAACTGGTTTTGCGGCGGGGGTGGCGTGCCGGTCTCTCCCGTCACAGCAAAGCTGCTGCGGGTTTCCGCGGTGCGGATGGGCGTGCTGACGCAAGTCGTTTGAACGCACGAGCAAAAGGGGCTGTATGCCGTGGAGCAGCTTTGGTTGAACCCTGCCGCCATCTCACCCTGCCGCGCACTCAACACACATTGGCCGGACGACACCAGCGACACCATGTTGCCCGACATGGTGCATACACCAGGGGTGAGGCTGCTGGTGCCCGTTTCCAATCCAAAAGGCGAAGTGGGGTTGAGTAAAAAGCGCCCCATGCCCACCGAGCGGGTGGAGATCACTGGAAAGGCAAACTCTTGCACTGCGGCCGGGTCATTGGTGGGCCGCGAACGCGCTGGCAAAGTGTCTAGGGCCACCGCCGGAAACACCTGCAGCGCCCGCAGCTTGCCGGTGAAGGCAGTAGAGGTGCGATCGTTGCTGAACACAAAGCGCTTCTGGTCGTCTTGAATGCCGCGCGGCAGGCCGAACAGTTCGAGCGTGAAACCGGGGGGCAGCGTTAAGCTGCGTACCGAGCTGCCATTGATGGACAGATGCACTTGGCGGTTGGCCAAGTCGGTTTGCACAGCGATGCGATACCAGGTGTTGGCAGCAATGGCGGTGCCGCTCCAACGAGCGCTGACGGCGCCGTTATTCATCGTCACGCCCAGCTCGCTGCCGATCACATTCACCTCAAACCAGAGCGCGCCCGGGCCGCCCACGATGATGGGTTGGTTGCGGGTGACGGTGGTGTTGAACTCCACCACCAAGCCAAAAGCTTGGGGGTTCAAGGCGGCCAGCAAATCGGTGCTGATTCGGCTGCCCGAGCCGCCAAACGGCCCCCAACCACTGGTGTGCAGCCATTCGCCCACTGCGGGGGCCACAGCCGGGGTGTATTGCACGCCCTGGGTTTGCAGCGAACTGGCCTGGCTTGGGCTGAACAAGTTGACTGTGGAGCCGCCCGTTAGGTTGTAGTAGGCGATGTAGGGCGTGGTCACAGCCAGCGCCAGCGGTTGCTGTTGCGCAAAACCGCCGGGTGCAGCAGCCCATGCAAGCGCTGCGACCGCCAGGGCGGGTGCGCGCGCTGCCCGGCTTGCGAGCCGGGCGACCGACAGCCCAAATGCGCGAATCCAGAGAGTCATCACCGGCCTCCAGAGCAACAAACGTTAGAACTTGCTTGAACAACGTCGAAGCGTAGCGGCTTGTAACGATTGGCGGAACGCGGTTTTCGCGGGCGCGTGAGCCACTTCACGCGCGGGCTGAGGGTGCCGCCGCTGCTGGCGTCAATACCCTGCCGCTGCCGCCAAACCCACAGCCGCGCCAATAGGCCCCAATCGCAGCACTTCCCCACTGATCGACGGCACCAGCGCCACCAATTGCCCAGCGTCTACCCCCACATAGGCCCCGGTGGCTGCATAGAAGCGATAGGGCGCGGGCAAGGGTCCAGCCGCCACGCCCGCAGGGGCAGCCATTTGCGTGGGCTGCGAGCGCGGCGCCAGCAGTTGCGGGAAGAGGGCTTCCACATAGTTGAGCACCCGGTCTTCATCGGTGGCGTTGGGCAGTTCACGCACGCTGGTGACCAGCACCAAGTTGGCACGGCCCACGGTGTTGCCGGTGCCCAGGGTGCCGACGATGGGCAGAGTGTCCAAGGGGGCGCCCACGTTCACACGACGCAGGGTGGCCATGGCGTCGGCCACACCCATGCCGGGGGCGGTGACGCGGCCAAACACGGTAAAGCCGCCGTTTTGGCCGTCCAAGTTGGCGGCGTTGTTGGCCAGATTGATAAACCACTGGTTGGTGGCACTGTTGGGGTTGCCCGCTTGTTTGGCCATGGCCACGGTGCCGCGCAGGTTGCTGCGGTCAGCCGCAAATTCATTGACCACCGCCGGGCCGGTGGGTACGGTGCGCGGGCCGGTGGCGTTCACGTCCCAGGCATAGCCGCCGCCTTGCACCACAAAGCCGGGCGCGCTGCGATGGAAAAACATGCCGTCCCACGCGCCGCTGCGGGCGTAGCCTAAAAAGTTGGCGACGGTGGCGGGCGCTTGCGTGTCAAGCAGGCGGATGTCGATGGGGCCCAGGTTGGTTTCTACGCGCACCAAGGTGTTGGCGTAGGCGGCGGGGGCCACGCCCAGCGCGGCGACCAGCATCAGCGCAGCGCAGGCCGCAGTGGCCCAACTGCGCGCTGCGGTTTGGGCGCCGCGCCAGCGGTGGGTTAACAAGGTGATCGGTTTCATTCCAAGGCAGTGGTGAGGGGCCTGTATCGGCAATGACCAGACGATACGCGGCCCACCCGGGCTGTGTCTGTGATTCCCGCCACTTCGGCAGTCCAAATTTGCCCACCCGCCGTGGCCCGACACACGCCTCAAGCTGTAAGGCCATCCAGTTTGCTTACACAATGTTGGCCCAAACGCCCAAGGCAGCACCTTTCCCATGACCCACGGTTTGATCCGCATCCGCGGCGCGCGACAGCACAACCTAAAAAACCTGGATCTAGACATCCGCACCGGCGAACTCACGGTGGTGACCGGCCCCAGCGGCTCGGGCAAGTCCAGCTTGGTGTTTGACACCCTGTATGCCGAAGGCCAGCGCCGGTATGTAGAAACCTTTAGCGCCTATGCGCGGCAGTTTCTAGACCGCATGGACAAGCCGGCGGTGGACCGGGTTGACGGCGTGCCGCCGGCAATAGCCATCGACCAGACCAACCCGGTGCGCTCATCACGCAGCACCGTGGGCACCATGACGGAGCTCAACGACCACCTCAAGCTGCTCTATGCACGCCTGGGCCAGTTGTTTGACAAGCAAACCGCGTTGCCGGTTCAGCACGACACACCCGACAGCATTGCCGACGCCTTGCAGCGCCGCGCGGCAGAGGCGGGGGATCCGCGCTTGATCCTCACCTTCGCCGTCGAACTGCCCGGCGGCACCACGTCAGAGCAAGCGCACGACTGGCTCGCCGCCAGCGGCTTTGCCCGCATCCACGCCCAGCACGAACGCGCCACGCCCACCGGGCCAAGGGTGGTGCTAGAGGTGGTGGCCGATCGCTTTCGCATCGCCAACACCGAGCGGGTGCGGGTGATTGAAGCGGTGGAATTGGCCCTCAAACGCGGCGGCGGGCGGCTGACGGTTTATGCGCAGGAAGAGTCCAAACAATTGGGGTCAGACCCCAATTATTCGGTGTGGAAGTTCTCTACCGGCCTGCATTGCCCCGAAAGCGATTTGCGCTATGCGCAGCCCACGCCGTCGATGTTTTCCTTCAACTCCCCCGTGGGCGCGTGCGAGGTGTGCCGCGGCTTTGGGCGGGTGATTGGGGTGGATTGGGGGCTGGTGATTCCCAATGACAAGCTCACTTTGCGATCAGGTGCCATCAAGCCCTTCACCACGCCCGCCTGGGCCGAATGCCAAGACGATTTGCTGCGCCATGCCGAGATTGCAGGCATCCCGCGCGACACGCCCTGGGCGCGGCTCACGCCCGAGCAGCAGCACTGGGTGAAAGAGGGCAACCCCGCCTACAAAGAAGGCCAGTGGGGCAAGGTTTGGTATGGCGTGCGGCGGTTTTTTGCCTACCTGGAAACCAAGGCCTACAAGATGCACATCCGCGTGCTCTTGTCCAAGTACCGCAGCTACACGCCGTGCGGCACCTGCAACGGCGCGCGTTTGAAAACCGAGAGCCTGTTGTGGCGCATGGGCACCGCCGCCCAAGCCAACGCGGTGCTGCCGCCGCACCAGCGCTTTATGCCCGCCGGCACCGACTGGACCCGTGCGCAGTTAGAAGCCCTGCCGGGCTTGAGCCTGCACGATTTGATGCAGATGCCGCTGACATCAGTGCGCGCCTTCTTTCAAAGCCTGCAGGCCGACAGCGCCGTATTTACGGCGCAAGCAGCTACAAATACGGTAGCAAGTGCTGAACACAAAACCTTGAACCTGCTGCTCGATGAGATCACCACCCGCCTGCAATACCTGTGCGACGTGGGCATTGGCTACCTCACGCTAGACCGCCAAAGCCGCACCTTGTCGGGCGGCGAGGTGCAGCGCATCAACCTAACCACCGCTTTGGGCACCAGCCTGGTCCACACCCTGTTTGTGTTGGACGAACCCAGCATTGGCCTGCACCCGCGCGACATTGGCCGCATCACCCAGGCCATGCAGCGCCTGCGAGATGCTGGCAACACCTTGGTGGTGGTGGAGCATGACCCCGCCGTGATGCTGGCAGCCGACCGTGTGATTGACATGGGCCCCGGCCCCGGCGAGCGCGGCGGGCAAATTGTGTTTGACGGCACCGTGCCGCAACTGCGCCATGCCGACACCCTGACTGGCGCCTACCTGGGTGGCCGCAAGCAAGTGGGCTTTGGCTTTAAGCGCATGGTGAGCGACAACACCCCGCGCCTGCTGCTCGAAGGCGCGCGCCAACACAACCTGCGCGCGGTGGATGTGCACATTCCGCTGGGGCGGCTGGTGGTGGTCACAGGGGTCAGTGGCAGCGGCAAAAGCACGCTGGTGCAAGACGTGCTGGGGCCCGCCCTGTCGCGCCACTTTGGCCGCGCCACCGAAAGCCCCGGCTTGCACGATCGATTGCTGGGCGCTGAACAGTTGGCTGATGCGGTGTTTGTCGATCAATCCCCCATCGGCAAAACCGCCCGCAGCAACCCGGCCAGCTACGTCGGCGCGTGGGACAGCCTGCGCGCTCTGTTGGCTGATGCACCCCTGGCCCGCCAGCGCGGCTACACAGCGGCCAAGTTCAGCTTTAACAGTGGCGACGGCCGCTGCCCCACCTGCATGGGCTCGGGCTTTGAGCATGTGGAGATGCAGTTCTTGTCTGACGTCTATTTGCGCTGCCCCGACTGCAACGGAGACCGCTATCGGCCCGAGGTGCTGGAAGTCACCATCGAGCGCGGCGGCCGCCTGTTCAACGCCGCGCAGCTGCTGGGCCTGACCGTGTCGGAGGCTGCTACGCTTTTTGTAGCTGACCGTGAGGTACTCAGGGCGCTGCAGCCTATTTCAGATGTGGGCTTGGACTATGTCAAGCTGGGCCAGCCGGTGCCCACGCTCTCGGGCGGCGAAGCGCAGCGCTTGAAGCTGGCGGGCTTCTTGGCCGAGGCAGCCGCCAGCGCCAGCGCCCGCGACGCACGCCGCACGCCGTCAAACCTGCTGGCCAAAAAGGGCACGCTGTTCATGTTTGACGAGCCCACCACCGGGCTGCACTTTGACGACATTGCCAAGCTGATGCGCTCATTGCGCAAGCTGCTAGAAGCGGGCCATTCGCTGCTGGTGATTGAGCACAACCTGGACGTGATTCGCGCCGCCGATTGGTTGATTGACCTGGGGCCAGAAGGCGGCGCAGGCGGCGGCTTGGTGGTGGCCACAGGCTCGCCTGAGACCTTGCGTGAACACCCCACATCGCACACCGCCCAAGCCCTGCGCGACTACGACGGCGCGCTGGGCATGGTGCATGACGCTGAGGCCCCGCCACGGGTGCGCGTGCCACCACCCAGGGCCGTGCAAATCGTCAACGCCCGCGAGCACAACCTGAAGGGCTTGAGCGTGGACATTCCCCACGGCAAGTTCAGCGTCATTACCGGTGTGAGCGGCAGCGGCAAAAGCACGCTGGCCTTTGACATCTTGTTCAACGAAGGCCAGCGGCGCTATCTGGAAAGCCTCAACGCCTACGCCCGCAGCATCGTGCAGCCCGCAGGGCGGCCCGAGGTGGATGCGGTCTACGGCATCGCCCCCACCGTGGCCATTGAGCAGCGCCTAAGCCGTGGCGGCCGCAAATCCACCGTGGGCACCACCACCGAGGTGTGGCACTTTCTGCGCTTGCTGTGGGTGAAGCTAGCCACCCAGCATTGCGTGCATGACGATGCCCCGGTGCAAGCGCAAACGCCCGAACGCATGGTGGCGCAGATCATGCGTGAGCACAAAGGCCAGCACATTGGCCTGCTGGCCCCGCTGGTGGTGGCGCGCAAAGGCGTCTATACCGAGTTGGCCGACTGGGCTCGCCCGCGCGGCTACACCCACTTGCGTGTGGACGGCGAGTTCTTGCCCACCACCGGCTTCCCAAGGCTCGACCGCTTCAAAGAACACACGGTGGAGCTGCCCGTGGCCAGCCTGGATGTGGGTGCAGACACCGAGCCCTATCTGCGCGACAAACTGGCCACCGCGCTAGAACACGGCAAAGGTGTGCTGCATGTGCTGCACGGCTTAACAGGCCTGCGCGCCGCGATGATGGCGGGCGTCAGCACCAAAACACTTGGCCAGGTGCAGGTGCTGTCGGCCAAACGCGCTTGCCCGGTGTGCAGCACCAGCTACGCCGAATTGGACCCGCGCCTGTTCAGCTACAACAGCAAACACGGCTGGTGCCCCGATTGCGTGGGCACCGGCGTGGCACTCACCAAAGACCAGCGCAAAGCGCTAGATGATTCGGTGCGCGACGACGACAACCGCGGCCGCGAACAAACCTTTGCCGAACCCGAGTTGGAAGAAGTCGCCGACACCGCCTGCCCCAGCTGCCAAGGCACGCGCCTGAGCGCGGTGGCGCGGGCCGTGCGCCTGGGCGCGCACAGCATCACCGACATCGCCCGCCTGAGCGTGGCCGACGTGGCCGCCTGGGTGCAAACCTTGCGCCAAGGCGACAGCTTCAGCCGCCGTGAAAGCGACATCGCCCGGGATTTGTTGCCCGAAATTGCGGGCCGCCTGCAGTTTCTGCAGCAAGTGGGTTTGGGCTATCTCACGCTAGACCGTGGTGCCCCCACGCTCAGCGGTGGCGAGGCGCAACGCATTCGGCTGGCGGCGCAACTGGGCAGCCAATTGCAAGGCGTGTGCTATGTGCTGGACGAGCCCACCATCGGCCTGCATGCCCGCGACAACCGGGTGCTGCTGGATGCCCTGAAAGACCTGGGCGACCGGGGCAACACGCTGGTGGTGGTGGAGCACGATCTAGACACCATGCGCCGCGCTGACCATTTGATCGACATTGGCCCTAGCGCCGGCAAAGGCGGCGGCAACTTGGTGGCGCAGGGTGTGGCGGCTGACTTGATGGCCGAGCCCACATCCGTCACCGGCCGCTA
>JAAFIY010000119.1 GCA_013297985.1 Comamonadaceae bacterium
TGGCGACGTTGTCGGTTTTCAGCCGCACCGGGCGTTCACCGGTGACCGGGCTGGGTGGCTGGGTCATGTCCACCAGACAGTAGCTGCCGCCTTTGAGCTGGTATTGCAGTTCCATGGTGATGCCTTGTAGGTGGTGGCCATGTTGCAGCCGACTGCACCGTGCTGAGCGTTTGAAAAGCGGACCGCGTAGACCGCTTTTCTCGCCATGGGGGATCATGGTAACTCAAAAATCGTAGCACTCCAACATGTAAACACGCGGGTTCCAACGATACCCATGTTTACAAACGCAGGCTGTATGCGAAAGCTCAAGCCAAAACTGAGCAAATGGCGCTAAGCCCTTGTCGATGTTGCAAAAAATCGATGGAGATAAGGCTCGCAAAGCGGTGCAGGTGCAAACCGCCGCGCATCGCCGTGCATCGCCGCCGACGGCCCCACTACCGCTGCGGGAAGCCTGGCTGGACTTGCGCGCCTGGCACGATCACCACGCTACCGGGCGGCACCACCACCACCGGTCGGTGAAAGCGCTGGTCTTGCGGATAGCCGCGCAGTTCAAAGTCGCGCCGCTGCTGCACCGGATCAATGCCCCCCGTCAGCGGTGGCATGGCGTACTGCGGTTGCGGGCCGCCCGGGCCGGGCAGGGTGTAGACGGTGCTGGGGCCGTAGGCGCGTTCGCGTCGGTGGGCCTCTTCAGGCACCGGCGCAGACGGGCGCACTGTGTTGTGGTGCTGGATGATGGGCCGAGCCCCCGTGCCCAGTGGCGCCTGCTCCGCGTGCGCCATCAGGCACCAGGCCAGCGCCCCCAACCCGATCAGCCCGGCGCGGGGCCAAGCAATGACTTTTGACAGGCGCATGGCGATTCCCTCCGGGTTGGAAATCCTTCAACGCGCCGCGCCGCTTGGGCGTTGACCGGCTGTGCGTCAGCCGTCGGCGTTGATCTTGGCGGTGACTTCGCGCAGCAGGAAGTCAGCCTTGTCGTTGTCGACTTGGCAGGTGCCGGCCGCTTGGTGGCCGCCTCCGCCGTACTTCAGCATCAGCTCGCCCACATTGGTCTTGCTGCTGCGGTCCAAGATGGATTTGCCGGTGGCAAACACCGTGTTTTGCTGCTTGACGCCCCAGAGCACGTGGATGGAGATATTGCACTGCGGGTACAGCGCGTAAATCATGAAGCGATTCGTGGCCCAGATGGTTTCTTCATGGCGAAGATCAAGCACCACCAGATTGCCGTGCACCTTGCTGCAGCGCTGAATTTGTTCCTTGGCGCGCACCGCGTGGTCTTGGTACAGCTCCACACGTTCGTGCACATCGGGCAACTGCAAAATCTGGTCAATGCTGTGGCCGCGGCAATACTGAATGAGGTCCATCATCAGGCTGTAGTTGCTGATGCGAAACTCTCGGAAACGGCCCAAACCGGTGCGTGAATCCATTAGGTAATTCAGCAGCACCCAGCCACTGGGGTTGAGGATTTCATCGCGCGAAAACTGGGCCGAATCGGCCTTGTCGACCGCGTCCATCATCGCTTCGGACACGCGGGGAAAAGCGGCCTTGCCGCCGTAGTAGTTGTAGACCACCCGCGCCGCAGACGGCGAGTCGGCCTCAATCACATGGTTGCTGCGGCCACCCGCGTTGCGAATCGTCTCGGATTCGTGGTGGTCAAACGCCATGTGCGCGCCTGGCACATAGGGCAGGTTGGTGGTGATGTCGCGCGCGGTGATGGGCACTTTGCCGTCCTGCATGTCCTTGGGGTGGACAAACAAGATGTCGTCGATCATGTCCAGCTCATTCAAGAGCACTGCGCAGACCAAACCGTCAAAGTCGCTGCGGGTAACGAGCCGGTACTTTTGCTGGGCCATGAATCGCGTGCTCCTCTCGCTGGGGCTATCAGTGTTCGATGCGACGGATGATAGCGGGCGACGTGCCAAACCGCAGACCCAGGCGGTGCCATCAGGCCTTGCGTCAGGCGCTAGCCATGCTGACGCCGGGCCGACCCGCGAATCAATCGCGGCGGTAGTTGTCGTGGCAGGCTTTGCAGGTGGCGGCGGTGGGGCCGAAAGCGGCGCGCAACTGCTCCACGCTGCCTGACTTGGCGGCGGCGGCCAGCTTCATCATTTCGGCTTGCATTTTGTCGCCGGCGTCTTTGAACTTGGCCTGCTCGGTCCAGATTTCTGGCTTGGCGCGCGTGTCACCTTGGTTGGTGCCAGCGCCAAAGCCTGCCCATGGGGTGCGCGCGACTACTTCCAGGATGGCGCCGTGCTCTGCCGCCTGCTGCGCGTTGTAGGGGATGCGGTTGTTGGCCATCGCACCCAAAGGCCCAAAGTGCGCAGCCAGCACCGTGAAGGCCGCCTTGCGGTACTTGATGGCGTCTTCGGGCTTTTGGAAACTTTGTGCACTAACGCTGGGGATGGTCACGGCAGCGGCGACGCAGACTGCCAACACGCGCAAGGCATTCTTCATGGGTGCACCTTCGACTTCAAAAGGGTTGGAAACAAGACCAGCCGCGCCAGCAAAATGCCCACGCGCACTGCAGGGGCAGTGTAGAGTGAGTTCTGTCAATTTGCATGACCAAGGCGGGTGAATCCGTACAAATCTGTTCGGGCGTCGGCAACGGCCCCGGTCGCCTTGGCTGACCCATCTGACCCGGAGCCCCACTGTGAGCAACACCGCGATCGCTGGCCCCCATCAAGTGCGGGTGTGGGACCTTCCCACCCGGCTGTTTCATTGGACGCTGTTGGTTTGCGTGATTGGCCTAGCGATCACCGGCAGTCTGGGCGGCCAATGGATGAACTGGCACTTTCGCCTGGGGCACACGGTCTTGGCCTTATTGCTGTGGCGGGTGCTGTGGGGCCTCATGGGTGGGTACTGGTCGCGTTTTGCGAGCTTTATTTACCACCCGTCCAGTGTGGTGGCTTACTTGCGCGGCCGCGCGCCGCTCGCCCACGAGGTCGGCCACAGCCCCATGGGCGCTTTGTCGGTGTTTGCTTTGTTGGCGGTGCTGTTGGTGCAGGTCAGCACGGGCCTGAGCAGCGACGATGAGATCGCCTTTGTTGGCCCGCTGGCGCAGTTCATCAGCGGGGACTGGGTGCGTTGGGCCACGTCGTACCACAAGAACTGGGGCAAGTGGATTTTGCTGGCGCTGGTGGTCATGCATTTGCTGGCCGTTGCGTACTACACCTGGGTGCGGCGCGCACGCATCCTGGGCGCGATGGTGCACGGCGACAAGTGGTTGGCAGAGCCCGTGACCAGCAGCCGTGATCGTGCCGCTCAGCGAGCGTTGGCGGCTGGCTTGTTTGTGGCCTGTGCGCTGGCCAGTTGGGCGGTCTCACGCCTGTGAGTCAGGGCCTAGCAATGACGCCAGCGATCAACGAAGGGGCGTTGCCCAAGCCCGCAGGGCTGCAGATCATGGCCACCCAAGACTGGCCCACCGTACGCCAGTTGTTTCGCGAATACGCCGAGAACCTGGGGGTGAGCTTGTGCTTTCAGGGCTTTGACGCTGAGTTGGCCGAACTACCCGGCCGTTATGCGGCGCCAGGCGGCGGGGTTTGGCTGGCATGGTCAGCCGATGAACCCGTTGGCTGCGTCGCGGTGCGGCCTTTAGATGTTGCCGACCACCCCAACGCTTGTGAAATGAAGCGTTTGTATGTGCGCCCCGCCTTTCGCGGCAGTGGCCTGGGCCTTCGGCTGGCCCAGCACGTGCTGCAGCACGCTACACACAGTGGCTATGCTTGTGTGCTGTTCGACCGGCTGAGCAGCATGCACGCAGCGCAGTCGCTGTACCAATCGCTGGGGTTTGCCCAAGTGGCGCCCTACTACCCCAACCCCATTCCTGACGCCGTCTACCTGAAGGCTCGCCTCAGGTAGCGGCGCATTCCACCGATCAAGCCGACTTGGCCTGCGCCAGCATGGTGGCGGCGTCACTCACTTCAAACTTGCCAGGTGCTTCAACGTTGAGGGTTTTGACCACGCCGTCTTTGACCAGCATCGAATAGCGGTTGGAGCGCAGACCCATGCCACGTGAAGTGAGGTCGAGCGTGAGGCCAGTGGCTTTGGTGAAATCGGCGCTGCCGTCGCCCAGCATGCGAACCTTGCCCATCGACTGCTGCTCACGTGCCCAGGCGCCCATCACAAAGGCGTCATTGACACTCACGCACCAAATCTCGTCGACACCCGCTGCTTTGAAGTCTTCGATGTGCTGGACATAGCCGGGCACATGCTTGGCCGAGCAAGTGGGCGTGAAAGCGCCGGGCAAGGCAAACAAGGCGATCGTCTTGCCGGCAGTGGCCTTGGCCACGTCGACGGGGTTGGGGCCGATGCTGCAGCCTTCGCTCTCAACATCATGAAACTCCATCAGGGTGCCAGAGGGAAGTTTGTCGCCGACTTTGATCATGGGGTAGCTCCTTGTTGGACGGAAATTCGCGGTGCGTACAAGGCACCGCTCGGAAACGAAAACGGCCCACAGTGTGGGCCGTTTTCAGATCGTGCGCAGAGCGCACCGAAGACAGGCTTAGACAGCCGCAGCCTTTTCCACCAAGCGCGTGGCCACCCAAGACTTGGTCTTGGACAGCGGACGGCTCTCGGTGATCTCGATGACGTCGCCCATTTTGTATTCGCCCTTTTCGTCATGGGCGTGGTACTTGCTGGAACGAATCACGATCTTGTCGTACAGGTCATGCTTGACGCGGCGCTCCACCAACACGGTGACGGTCTTGGCGCGCTTGTCGCTCACAACCTTGCCCACCAGCGTGCGCTTGAGGGATGTTTTTGCTTCGGTCATGGCGTATTCCTTACTTGGCTGCGCGCTTTTCAGCCAGCACGGTCTTGGCCCGCGCAATGGCGCGGCGGGTGTCGCCCAACTGGCCGGTGTTGCTCAGTTGTTGCGTGCCCTTTTGCATGCGCAGGTTGAAGTGCGCTTTTTGCAGGGCCTTGATTTCGGCCTCAATGCCAGCGGCGTCTTTGGTTCGGAGTTCAGCGGTGTTCATGGTGCGTGGTCCTTACAGGTTCACTGGCCAATCATCCGCGCCACAAACGTGGTGCGCAGCGGCAGCTTGGCGGCAGCCAGGCGGAACGCCTCGCGCGCCAGTTCTTCTGGCACGCCAACGATTTCATACAGTACCTTGCCGGGCTGAATTTCAGCGACGTAGTACTCGGGGTTGCCTTTACCGTTGCCCATGCGGACTTCAGCTGGCTTTTGCGAGATGGGCTTGTCGGGGAACACGCGGATCCAGATGCGCCCACCGCGCTTCACGTGGCGCGAAATCGCGCGACGCGCGGCTTCAATCTGGCGCGCCGTGAGGCGACCCCGATCGGTGGATTTCAGGCCGAAGTCACCGAAGGCCACCGAGTTGCCTCGGGTGGCCACGCCGGTGTTGCGGCCCTTTTGCTCTTTGCGGTACTTGCGACGCGCAGGTTGCAGCATGCTTATTCTCCTTTACCGTCGGTGCCAGCAGCGGCAGCCGGCGCGGCGACTTTGCGAACGCGCTTAACGGTGGTTTTGGGGGCATCAGTGCCAGCGCCTTCGGCGGGCTTGTCGCTTCCGTCAGCCGGAGCGGTGTTGCCTGGGCCTGCACGGCGTACGCCGGGGCGCGGTGCGCCAGTGCGGTCACCCGGACGGCCATCGCGACGCGGGCCACGAGGACGGCGCTCTTCGTCTGCACGGGGCTCGGTAGCCACGGGCGCATCGTTGCGGCCCAGGGTGTCGCCCTTGTAGACCCACACCTTCACGCCAATCACGCCATAGGTCGTCTTGGCTTCAGAAAAGCCGTAGTCGATGTCAGCGCGCAGGGTATGAAGCGGCACGCGACCTTCGCGGTACCACTCGGTGCGGGCAATCTCGATGCCGTTCAAGCGGCCAGCGCTCATGATCTTGATGCCTTGCGCACCCAGGCGCATGGCGTTTTGCATCGCACGCTTCATGGCGCGGCGGAACATGATGCGCTTTTCGAGCTGCTGGGTGATGCTGTCGGCGATCAGCTTGGCGTCGATTTCCGGCTTGCGGATTTCTTCGATAGTCACCGCCACCGGCACGCCCAGCATCTTGGCCAGGTCTTTCTTGAGGCTTTCGATGTCCTCGCCTTTTTTGCCGATCACCACGCCGGGGCGAGCCGAGAAAATGGTGATGCGCGCGCTTTTGGCGGGGCGTTCAATCAGTACGCGGGCCACGGAGGCGTTTTTCAGACGCTTCTTGAGGAACTCACGCACTTCGATGTCTTCGGCCAGCATGCCCGCGAACTCGCGGTTGCTGGCGTACCAGCGGCTGGACCAGTTGCGACTGACGGACAACCGAAAGCCGGTCGGATGGATTTTTTGTCCCATATTCGATCGCCTTTGCGCTTAGTTGCCCACCGTCAGGTAGACGTGGCAGGTGGGTTTGCTGATGCGGTTGCCGCGGCCTTTGGCACGGGCGGTGAAGCGCTTGAGCGTGGCGCCCTGCTCGACGTAGATGGTTTTGACCTTCAGCTCGTCAATGTCGGCACCGTCGTTGTGCTCGGCGTTGGCAATGGCCGACTCCAGCACTTTCTTGATGATGACGGCAGCCTTCTTGGGCGTGAAGCTGAGGATGTTGAGTGCGTGATCGACTTTCTTGCCGCGAATCAGGTCCGCCACCAGGCGGCCCTTATCCACCGACAGCCGGACACCGCGCAGCGTGGCACGAGTTTCCATGGTCTGGGTCCTCACTTCTTCTGAACTTTCTTGTCCGCCGGGTGACCCTTGAACGTGCGGGTCAGGGCGAACTCGCCGAGCTTGTGGCCAACCATCTGGTCGGTGATATAGACCGGCACGTGCTGCTTGCCGTTGTGCACGGCAATGGTGAGCCCGATGAAATCAGGCAGCACCATCGAACGGCGCGACCAGGTCTTGATCGGCTTTTTGTCTTTGGTTGCGACCGCTTTTTCGACCTTCGCCATCAGGTGATGGTCAACGAAGGGGCCTTTCTTGAGTGAACGAGTCATGGCTACCCCTTACTTCTTGCGACGCGAGACGATCATCACCTGGGTCCGCTTGTTGTTGCGGGTGCGATAGCCCTTGGTGAGGTTGCCCCATGGATCCACCTGAGCGCGCCCTTCACCGGTGCGGCCTTCGCCGCCGCCGTGCGGGTGGTCGATCGGGTTCATGGCAACGCCACGCACGGTGGGTCGAATGCCCTGCCAGCGAATGGCACCGGCCTTGCCGTAGCGGCGCAGGCTGTGTTCTTCGTTGGCCACTTCACCGATGGTGGCGCGGCACTCGATGTGAATCTTGCGCACTTCGCCCGAACGCATCCGCACCTGGGCGTAGATGCCTTCGCGGGCCAACAGCGTAGCTGAAGTTCCGGCAGAGCGCGCAATCTGCGCACCCTTGCCCGGCTGCAGTTCGATGCAGTGGATGGTGGAGCCGACCGGGATATTGCGGATGGGCAGGGTGTTGCCCACGCGGATGGGAGCTTCAGAACCGCTCACCAGCGTGGCGCCCACTTCAACGCCGCGCGGGGCGATGATGTAGCGGCGCTCGCCGTCGCGGTAGCACACCAGCGCAATGTGGGCGCTGCGGTTGGGGTCGTACTCCAGACGCTCCACAGTGGCGGGTACGCCATCTTTGTCGCGCTTGAAGTCCACCACACGGTAGTGGTGCTTGTGGCCACCGCCTTTGTGGCGGGTGGTGATGTGGCCGTTGTTGTTGCGCCCGGCCTTTTGAAACTGGGCTTCGAGCAACGGCGCGTGCGGCGCACCTTTGTGCAGGTGCTCGCGGGTGATCTTGACCACGGCGCGCTGGCCGGGCGAAGTCGGTTTGAGTTTGATGACAGCCATGGTTTACGCAGCCTCTCCACTCAGGTTCAGCTCTTGCCCGGCTTTGAGCGTGACGTAAGCCTTGCGAACATGGTCGCGGCGGCCGATCGTCTTAGCAAAGCGTTTGGTTTTGCCCTTGACGTTGAGCACCGACACGCCCTTGACCTCGACCTTGAACAGCAGCTCAACCGCTGCCTTGATCTCGGGCTTGGTGGCGTCGCGCGCAACCTTAAACGTCACGGCATTGGATTTTTCGCCGACCAGCGTGGCTTTTTCAGACACGATAGGCGACAGCAGCACCGCCATCAGGCGGCCTTCGTCAAACTTCTTGGGGGCGCTCATGCCAGCATCTCCTTGAGTTGATCGATGGCAGCCTTGGTGATCACCACTTTCTTGAAGTGCACCAGCGAAACCGGGTCGGCATAGCGGGGCTCCACTACCAGCACGTTGGGCAAGTTGCGTGAAGCCAAGTACAGGTTTTCGTCCACTTCTTCGGCAATAACCAGCACCGACTGCAGGTTCATGGCCTTGAGGCGAGCGGCGAACACTTTGGTCTTGGGCGAATCGACCTTCATCGATTCAACCACCGCCAGTCGGCCTTCACGGGCCAACTGCGAGAAGATCGACGCCATACCGGCGCGGTACATCTTCTTGTTGACTTTTTGGGTGAAGTTTTCGTCCGGGCTGTTCGGGAAAATGCGACCGCCGCCACGCCACAGCGGCGACGACGTCATGCCCGCGCGAGCGCGGCCGGTGCCTTTTTGCTTAAACGGCTTTTTGGTGGAGTGCTTCACCATGGCGCGATCTTTTTGAGCGCGCGTCCCTTGGCGGGCATTGGCCTGGAAGGCCACGACGACCTGGTGCACCAGGGCTTCGTTGTATTCGCGACCGAAGACGGTCTCAGGCGCATCCACCTTGGTGGTGGCTTGGCCTTGGTCGTTCAGGAGTTCGAGTTGCATCTGGGGGCTCCTGTTCAGGCCTTGGCCACGGCCTTGACAGCCGGACGCACGGTGACAAAACCGCCCTTGGAGCCCGGCACTGCACCCTTGATGAGCAGCAGTTGACGGCCTTCATCGATGCGCACGACGTCTAGGTTCTGGGTGGTGACGGTTTCGTCGCCCATGTGGCCCGACATGCGTTTGCCCGGGAACACGCGGCCCGGATCTTGCGCCATCGAGATAGAGCCCGGCACGTTGTGCGAACGGCTGTTGCCGTGCGACGCGCGCTGCGAGCTGAAGTTGTGGCGCTTGATGGTGCCGGTGAAGCCTTTGCCGATGGAGGTGCCTTGCACGTCCACCTTTTGGCCCACTGTGAACACAGCGGCCGGTGCAATGGAGGCGCCTGCAGCGTACTTGGCGGCGGTTTCTGCGGTGACGCGGAATTCGCGCACCAACTCGCCAGCCTGCACGCCAGCCTTGGCCAAATGGCCAGCTTGCGGCTTGGTCACGCGGGAGGCCCGGCGCTGACCGAATGTGACTTGTAGTGCCACATAGCCGTCGGTGTCAGGGGTTTTGACCTGGGTCACGCGGTTGTCTGACACGTCTACCACGGTGACAGGGATCGCATCCCCTTCGTCCGTGAACAGGCGCATCATGCCCACCTTGCGGCCCAGCAACCCCAGGGAGTTGCTTTGACTCATTGTGTGCTCCGATGCTTGTGCCGCCATCACTGCAATTGGCAATGGCGTTGGGCGCGGTCAACGGCTATTTGCTGCCGACCCCGACCACACAAGTGGTTGATAAAACTTAGCCCAAAAAAAAGGCCAAGCCCGCGATTGTAGCGCGGGCCTGGGGCGCCTGTCTAGGGAGCCCTCTTAGAAAGGGTGCCAGACTGGCTTTGACAGATTACTGCAGCTTGATTTCGACGTCCACGCCAGCGGGCAGGTCCAGGCGCATCAGGGCGTCCACGGTTTTGTCAGTGGGGTCCACGATGTCCATCAGGCGCTGGTGGGTGCGGATTTCAAACTGGTCGCGGCTCGTCTTGTTGACGTGCGGCGAACGCAGGATGTCAAAACGCTTCATGCGCGTGGGCAGGGGCACGGGGCCCTTGACGATGGCGCCGGTGCGCTTGGCGGTGTCGACAATCTCAGCGGCCGACTGGTCGATG
>JAAFIY010000012.1 GCA_013297985.1 Comamonadaceae bacterium
TTGGCGCGGGCAGTTTGAGGTGCACGGCGTGGCCCACCAGTTTGTGGTGGCGGGTGCGCCCGAGCACTTTGACGGCGCTCGGCTGCTGGCCGACACCCGTCGCATTTGCCAAGCCGCCATCGCTCTGTGGCACGGCCCGCGGCCCAAGCGCGGCAGCTTGCCGCATGCGCCGCGCTATGTGTTCATGCTCAATGCGGTAGACGATGGCTATGGTGGGTTGGAACACCGCCACAGCACCGCGCTGATTTGCGCCCGCCGTGACTTGCCCCGCCTGGGCGACCCCGCTGAGACACGCCAGATGCGCGAGGGCTATCACACCCTGCTGGGGCTGATCAGCCACGAGTACTTTCACACCTGGTGCGTCAAGCGCTTGCGCCCGGCAGAACTGGCGCAGTACGAACTGCAAGGCCCGCAGTACACCCCCTTGCTGTGGTTGTTTGAAGGCTTCACCAGCTACTTTGACGACCTGTTGCTGGTGCGCGCCGGGCTCATTGACCCCGCCACTTACCTGAAGCTGCTGGGCAAGACCATCAACCAGGTGCTGCAAACGCCGGGTCGCCGAGTGCAAAGCTTGTCAGCGGCCAGCTTTGACGCCTGGACCAAGTACTACCGGCCCGACGAGCAAATGCCCAACCTCACCCAGAGCTACTACAGCGGCGGTGCGCTGGTGGCGCTGGCGCTTGATTTGTCACTGCGCCAAGAAGCGGGGCACACCTTGGATGACTTCATGCGCGCCTTATGGGCTTGGCGCCCCACTACGGCCGCAGACACGACGCCAGCAGACCCGTTTGGGCAGCCCATCAGCCAATCGCAGGTGTTTGCGGTGCTGCAAGAGCTGGCGGGCCCAGCGCTTGCGCGCAAGTTGCGCACCTGGGTGCACAGCACCACTCAACAAGCGGCGGACACCGCCTTGCGCGGCCTGCTCAAAGCGCATGGTGTGGCCGTGAGCGATGAGCCCGCGCCGTTGGCGCAGCGCTTGGGGCTGCGCGTGCAAGAAAGCCACGCGGTGCAGATCAAAACTGTGCTGGCGGGCAGCCCCGCCGAAGCGGCGGGTTTCTCTGCGGGTGACGAATGGTGGGCGGTAGAGCACGGCAGCCGCCGCTTTCGCATCAGCCGCCTAGAAGACCTGGCCCACGACGTCAATCTGAACCAAACCCAAAGCCTCGTAGCCTGGGTTGCACGTGACCGCCAAGTGCTGCCGCTCACGCTGCGCTTGCCTGGCCCCAAAGCCCCGGGTGCCGCGCAGGTCTGGCGCTTGAAGGCGCAAGATGATGCACAGCTAAGCGCTTGGCTCACCCGCCACTAGCGCGCACGCCTCACCGGAGCCGCCCCATGCCTGCACCACACGCCTTGGCCGCACCCTTGGCCGCACGCAAACACTTTCGCCAACTGCATGAAAGCGGCTGCTTTGTGCTGCCCAACCCCTGGGATGCGGGCAGCGCCAAGTGGCTGCAGGGGCTGGGTTTCAAGGCCCTGGCCAGCACCAGCTCGGGCATGGCCTGGTCGCGCGGGCAGGCCGACAACCACGTCACACGCCCAGCCGTGCTGCAACACCTGGCCGACCTGGTCGAGGCCACTGATTTACCGATCAACGCCGATTTTGAAAACGGTTTCGGCCGCGATGCCGACGAAGTGGCGGTCAGTGTGCGCTTGGCCCTGGCCACCGGCGTGGCGGGCTTGTCGATTGAAGACTCCACCGGCGACGCCCAGCGCCCCTTGTTTGACTTGGCCGAGGCCGTGGAGCGTATGGCTGCCGCGCGCCGCGCCATCGACGCCGATGGCACTGGTGCGGTGTTGGTGGGCCGTGCAGAGTGTTTTTTGGTGGGCCGCCCCGACCTGGCCGAGACCATCACGCGCCTGCAAGCCTATGCCCAAGCCGGTGCCGATTGCCTGTACGCACCCGGTCTGCGCACCCGCGAGCAAATCACCCAAGTCGTGCAAGCGCTGGCGCCCAAGCCGGTGAACGTCCTGATTGGCTGGGCCACAGACCTGACCGTGGCCGATCTTGCGGCGCTGGGCGTGCGGCGCATCAGTGTGGGTGGTGCCTTGGCGCGAGCGGCTTGGGCGGGCTTTCAGCAAGCGGCCGCCGGCCTGGCGGCGGGGCACTTTGAAGGTTTTGCGGGGGCGGCTTCGGGGGCCGACCTCAATGCCGCCATGAGCCGCAAGCCCTAGAGATCGCTTCTGGGGCGCCAAACAGCGCCAAGGGGGCCGCTCTAAGTAACGCGCCGGTTCTGCCAACGACTGGCCAGCGCCTGCGCGGCAGCAGACCCACGAGCTTGGCCCACGATCTGCAAGGCGCGCTGTTGGGCGGCCAGCAAATCGGCTGCGGTGCGGGCTTCTTCCAAGCGCACGCAAACCGTTTCGCCCATGGGGCCCAACACATCCGACACATCGCGGCTGGCCCGCATGCGGGCTTGGGCCAGGGTCAGGACCTCTGGCGCAGGCGCTACAACTTCTGTAGCTGCTTGGGGCAACTGCGCGGGCGCAACAGCCGCTTGGGGCAGGGGTGCCACTTCCAAAAAACCGCCTTGCGCCAGCGCGGTCAGTGCGGCGTTAGCATCACCCAGGGCAGCCCCCAGGGTGAGCAAGTCACTCAAGCGGCGCTTGCCGTCCACCATGATCAACATCGGCCGCAAGCGCGGTGACAAACCCAAGCTGCGGTCGGCCAAGGCCGCCTGCCCTTTGGCTGACTTGACCAACACGTCGGTGGGTTTCAGGTCCATGGCTGGGGTTTAGGCTGGGTTGCGTTCGCACAACTGCGCGGCATGGCGCACGGCCAGCTTGAGCGCATTCAAATCACCCTGCGCGGCCGACAGCATGCTGCCACCTTCAATCAACATCACCACCAGCGCGGCGGTGTCGCGCGCTTCGCGCAGTGGCCAGCCGTCGGCGCGCAACTGCTGCACCACCTGTTGGCAGACCTGCTCATAGGCCACGCGCACCGCCTCGGCCAAGGCGGGGGTTTGGCTGCGCTCTGCCGCAAAGGCCGCAAACAGCGCGCACAGCTCGTGCTGGGTGCGTTCAACAGCTGCCGTCAGTGCCGCGCCCATGCGTCGCACCGAATTGGCCGCACCCCCGCCGCCTGTGCGGTGCTGGGCCATCATGTCCAAGAGGCCCTGGGTGATGTGCGCTACCACCGCCACACCAATGGCTTCTTTGCCGCCGGGAAAGTGGTGGTACATCGAGCCCTTGGGCGCCTGGGCCAGCGCCAGGATGTCGTTGATACCCACCCCGTGGTAGCCGTGTTTGCGAAACAAGCGCAGCGCGGCGCGCAAGATGCGTTCGCGCGTGTCCACCACCGCCGCGTCAGCGCTGTCGCTGCGCGGGCTTGAATCGACGGTCTCTACGGCGGGCATAGCCAATGATAGGCACTCGCAGGCTGTGGCCCTGCATTTAGGGCTGTTACACCAGCAGAACCCAGGCTGACCCATAAGCGACAGCATCCGCCACCGAACGCCATCCAACAACTAGACAGACCGGTCTAGCTTGATCTAGCATGTCACCCATGCAAAACCAAGACATCACCCTGATCGCCGCCGACGGCTACAAACTGGCGGCCACCTTGTACCTGGCTGACGCGTCAGTGGCCACCGGCGACTGGATCGTGTTTGGCTCAGCCACCGCAGTGCCACGCCAGTTCTACCGGCGATTTGCTGAATTTGCCCAAACGCGGGGCTTGAATGTATTGACGGTGGACTACCGCGGCATTGGTGGATCGAAACCCGCAGGCGGCCTGCGCGGCTTCGCACCGGACTATGTGGACTGGTCGCGGCTGGACTTGGCTTGCGCGGTGGACTTTTGTGCCGACCGCGGCCCCACCTATTTGGTGGGCCACAGCCTGGCGGGCCACGCCATCGGCCAGTTGCCCAATCACAAGCGCCTGCGGGCCGCCTTTGTGTGCGCAGCGGGTGCAGGCTGGCACGGCTGGATGCCCAAAAGTGAGCAGTTCAAAGTGTGGCTGTTGTGGAACGTCATCGGCCCGGTCTGCACCCGCCTGCTGGGCTACCAGCCCATGAAGGCCTTGGGCATGGGCGAAGACCTGCCCGCGTCCATCTACAAGCAGTGGGGCTACTGGTGCCGATTCCCGCACTACTTTTTTGACGCGCCAGACGAACGCTCGCGCGAGCTGGTGAAGGCCTACCGCCAAGTTCAACTGCCCATTGCCGCATGCAACACCACGGACGACCTGTGGGCCATGCCTGCCAGCCGCGACGCCTTCTTTAAGGGCTACACCGCAGCGCCCATTGAGCCCATCACCTGTACCCCGCAAGAGCTGGGCGTGGGGCAAGTGGGCCACATGGGCTATTACCGCGAATCAGTGGGCCGCACGCTGTGGCCGCGCATGCTGCAGTGGCTGCAGGGCCACGGCCTGCGGGTGGCCTAGGCGCCTGCCATTAGGCAGGCGCGCGCCGCAAATCCACCACCCGTTTGGCTTTGCCCTGGCTGCGCTCTACGCCACCCACCGGGCGCAGTTCGACTTCGGCACTGGTGCCAATGTAGGCCTTGATGTCATGGGCCAAGCCATTCGCTGCAGATTGCGCGGCGGGCGCATCGGGCTCCAGCCCCACGCGCACTTCCACCGCCACCGTGAGGGCGTCCAGGGGGCCTTCTTTGCGCAAGATGCATTGGTAGTGCGCGGCCAATTCGGCGCGCTTCAAGATCAGCTCTTCAATCTGCGTGGGGAACACATTGACGCCACGCACGATCATCATGTCGTCGCTGCGGCCAGTGATTTTTTCCATGCGGCGCATGGTGCGCGCGGTGCCGGGCAGCAGGCGTGTGAGGTCACGGGTACGGTAGCGAATAATGGGCAGCGCCTCTTTGCTCAAGCTGGTCAGCACCAGTTCGCCAAACTCGCCGTCAGGCAGCACGCGGCCGGTGTCGGGGTCAATGATCTCGGGGTAGAAATGGTCTTCCCACAGCGTGGGGCCATCTTGGGTTTCGATGCATTCATTGGCCACGCCGGGGCCCATCACTTCGCTTAAGCCATAGATGTCCACGGCGGTCAGGTTCAGCCGCTGCTGAATGGCCAGGCGCATGTCGTGCGTCCAGGGCTCGGCGCCGAAGATGCCCACCCGCAGGCTGCTGCTGCGTGGGTCTAGGCCCTGGCGCTCAAATTCGTCGGCAATGGCCAGCATGTAGCTGGGGGTGACCATGATCAGGTCGGGCTTGAAGTCGGTGATCAACTGCACCTGCCGCTCGGTCTGGCCGCCACCAAAGGGCACCACGGTGAGCCCCAAGCGCTCAGCCCCGTAGTGCGCGCCCAGCCCGCCAGTGAACAGGCCATAGCCATAGCTGATGTGCACCAAATCACCGGGCCGCGCACCGCCTGCGCGGATGCTGCGGGCCATGAGATGCGCCCAGGTGTCAATGTCGCGCTGGGTGTAGCCCACCACCGTGGGCTTGCCGGTGGTGCCGCTGCTGGCGTGGATGCGCACGCATTGCTGGCGCGGCACCGCAAAGAAGCCAAACGGGTAGTGGTCGCGCAGATCGGTTTTGACGGTGAAAGGAAAGCGCGCCAGGTCGTCCAGACTCGTCAAATCGGCGGCGTCCACGCCCGCTGCGCGGAACTTGGCGGTGTAGGCCGGTGAATGCGCCTGCGCATGCTGCAAAGTGCCGCGCAGGCGCTGCAATTGCAGGGCGCGCAACTCGTCCACGCTGGCCTTTTCAATCGGCTCTAGGGCGAAGGCTTTGGTCACTGGGTGGGCCCCTTCTTATTTAGGAATCACGTTGCCTTTGATCTGCGCGCTTTTGCCTCTGAACAGCGCCACCACTTCATCGCGCTGATTGCGCACCGCCATGTCGTAGACGCCGTGGCGGCCTTGCAGCGTCTGCTCTTGGCCCACGCAGGTGAGCAGGTCGCCCAACTCACCCGGCTTCAAAAATTCAATGCTGGCGCCTGCGGCCACCGCCACCGCGTTGTAGCTGTTGCAGGCAAAGGCAAAAGTGGAATCGGCCAGGGTAAAGATGAAGCCGCCGTGGCAAATGCGGTGGCCGTTGAGGTGCGCCTCGGTCACCCGCATTTGCATCACCGCGCGGCCAGGCTCGCAGGCCAGCAGCTGCATGCCCATGGTGTCGCGGCTGGCGCGGTCGGCGGCAAACATGGCTTGGCCCACGCGCTGGGCCAACTCCATTGCGGCGCTTGAGGCCACCTTAGCGCCCCTTGAATTGCGCCGGGCGCTTTTGCAAAAAGGCGCTCACACCTTCGATGTAGTCATGCGTACGGCCCATGGCGCTTTGGGCGTCGCGTTCGGCATCCAGCTGCTGGTGCAGGCTGCGGTTAAGCCCGGCTTGCAGCAGATGGCGCGTGGCCACCAAGGCCGCCGTAGGCATGGCGGCCAGCTTGTGCGCGTAGGCTGTGGCGGCGGCCACGCAGGCCGGGCCGTCGCCGTCCACCACGTCCCAGATCAGGCCGAATTCTTTGGCTTGCGCCGCGCCCACTTTGTCGCCAGACATGGCCAGCGCCACGGCGCGTGCCATGCCCACGCGCTGGGGCAGCAGCCAACTGCTGCCCGCGTCAGGAATCAAGCCAATCTTGCTAAAGGCCTGAATAAAGCTGGCCCCGCTGGCGGCAAAGGCCACGTCACAGGTCATGGCCAGCGATGCACCCGCGCCGGCGGCCACACCGTTGACGGCAGCCACGGTGGGCATGCGCAGGCTCATGAAGCGCCGGGCAGTGACGTTGAAGGCCTGATCGATCACCGGGCCGGGGTCGGCGCGGGCCACCAAGTCGTCGCCTTCGGCAAAGTCAAATTCGGCTAGATCAGCGCCCGCGCAGAAGCCGCGGCCGGCGCCGGTAATGACCAGGGCGCGCACTTCGGGCGTGGCTTCGGCCTGGTCCAGCGCCGCCCACACTGCGCTGTGCATGGCCCGGGTAAAGCTGTTGAGCGCTTGCGGGCGGTTGAGCGTGAGGATGCCGATGTCGCCTTCGCGCTGATACAGCGCGGGCGCATCGGTGGCGGTGTGGGACATGCGTGTTGTCTCCGTCTGGGCGGTGGGTGTGGACCGTACGGTAGCAGCTTCCAGCATTAACCGACCGACTGGTCGGGCAATTCTGGCAGCATCACGGGGGCGGGGGTGGGCTCGTATAGTGCAGCGCCCATTCATCCAACCCTTGCACCCCCAGCGGAGACTTACTGCCCATGGCCGACTATCAATTCATTCAAGTGCGCACCGAAGCCGACAAAGTGGGCATCGTGACGCTGAACCGCCCCAAGCAGCTCAATGCACTCAATGGCGAGCTGATGGACGAACTGGGCGCCGCGCTGAAAGCCTTTGACGCTGACCCGGCCATCGGCTGCATGGTCATCATCGGCAGCGACAAGGCCTTTGCGGCAGGCGCTGACATTGGCGCCATGGCCAGCTACACCTTCGCCGATGTCTACAAGGGCGACTACATCACCCGCAACTGGGAAACCATTCGCAGCATTCGCAAGCCGGTGATTGCCGCCGTGTCGGGTTTTGCGCTGGGCGGCGGCTGTGAGCTGGCCATGATGTGCGACTTCATCATCGCCGCCGACAACGCCAAGTTTGGCCAGCCCGAAATCAAGCTCGGCATCATCCCTGGCGCAGGCGGCACTCAGCGCTTGCCCCGCGCAGTGGGCAAAGCCAAGGCCATGGACATGGCGCTGACCGGCCGCATGATGGACGCCACCGAAGCCGAACGCGCAGGCCTGGTCAGCCGCGTGGTGCCGCTAGACAAATTGATGGACGAGGCGCTGGGTGCGGCGCTGGTCATCTGCGGCTTTTCGCAAGTGGCGGTGATGGCCGCCAAAGAAAGCACCAACCGCGCCTTTGAATCGGGCCTGGCCGACGGCATCATGTTTGAGCGCCGCCTGTTCCACGCGCTGTTTGCCACCGCCGACCAAAAAGAAGGCATGGATGCGTTTGTGAACAAGCGCGCGGCGCAGTTCACCCACCAGTGAAGCCCGCGCCCCAGGGGGTTTTTCGAGCCGATATAATCGAGGGCTCTCGGCGATATAGCTCAGTCGGTTAGAGCGCAGCATTCATAATGCTGATGTCGGTGGTTCGAGTCCACCTATCGCCACCACTTCCCTTAAAAGCCCCTGGCGAACTTGCTCGGGGCTTTTTTGTTTGTCGTTTGCTTGCAGCCTTGTGGACACACACCATGAACCGCTGTGCCTTAGCCCTCGCCTTCAGCCTGTGCGCCGCCGCTTGGAGCGCGCCGCCTGCGCTGGCTCAAGTCACCTTGCCTGCTGGCTTTGAGCCGGTGCCCAGGGTGTTTCCGCAAACCGCCCGGCGCGGCACGCTGGTGGTAGTGGCCCCACCTGAAATCACCCTGGACGGCCGTCCTGCGCGCTTGTCTCCCGGCGTGCGCATTCGCGACCCGAAGAACCGCTTGGTCTTGTCAGGCACCTTGATCGGCCAAGAAGTGCTGGTGAACTATGTGCGCGACCCGCTGGGCCTGGTGCATGAGGTCTGGATCATCACCGAGGCCGAAGCGCGCCTGCGCCGCCCAGGCGCTGAAACCACCAACGTCACCGCAGAGTCTGACCAAAACACCGGCCCGCGCGACGACGGCCGCACGCCCTTCAATCAATTGCCGCGCTTTGGTCAGCCACAAGCACCACGCTGACGTCAGCGCTGAGGGCGTTTAAGCCCAATCGGCCTGTAGCGCCCATTTTTAGGGCGCAATCAGCTATCTAAAAGATAGCAACCTGCTAGTTTTTTTCATGCCCATCACACACCGGTGCACCCATGAACTCCACGTCTGTTGAATCCATCACCACCAGCGAGCCAGCCGCCAAAAAGGTCTATATCAAAACCTTTGGCTGCCAGATGAATGAATACGACTCCGACAAGATGGTCGATGTGCTGCACACCGCCCAGGGCTACCAGCAAACCGATGACCCTGAGCAGGCCGATTTGATTTTGTTTAACACCTGCTCGGTGCGCGAAAAAGCGCAAGAAAAAGTCTTTAGCGACTTGGGCCGCGTGCAGCATTTGAAAGCCAAGGGCGTGCTGATTGGCGTGGGCGGCTGCGTGGCCAGCCAAGAGGGCGCGGCCATCGTCAAGCGTGCGCCCTATGTGGATGTGGTGTTTGGCCCCCAAACCCTGCACCGCCTGCCTGAGTTGCTGGATGCACGCCGCGCCGAGCGCCGCGCGCAGGTGGACATTTCGTTTCCTGAGATCGAGAAGTTTGACCACCTGCCCCCTGCCCGGGTGCAAGGCGCCAGCGCCTTCGTCAGCATCATGGAAGGCTGCAGCAAATACTGCAGCTACTGCGTGGTGCCCTACACCCGCGGCGAAGAGGTGTCGCGCCCGCTAGACGACGTGCTGGCCGAAGTGGCGCACCTGGCCAGCCAGGGCGTAAAGGAAGTGACGCTGCTGGGCCAAAACGTCAACGGCTGGCGCGCGCCCTTCACCAAAGCCGCTGCACTCAATGACACCGACCCACCGCTGGGCGACTTTGCCCTGCTGCTGGAACTGGTGGCCCAGGTGCCGGGCATTGAGCGCATTCGCTACACCACCAGCCACCCCAATGAATTCACCCAGCGGCTGATTGACGCCTATGGCCGCATCCCGCAGCTGGTCAGCCATGTGCACCTGCCGGTGCAGCACGGCAGCGACCGCATCTTGATGGCCATGAAGCGCGGCTACACCGCCCTGCAATACAAATCCACCGTGCGCAAGCTGCGTGCAGTGCGGCCTGATTTGGCGCTGGCCAGTGATTTCATCGTGGGCTTTCCCGGTGAGACCGATGCCGACTTTGACGCCCTGATGCGCCTGGTGCATGACTGCCAGTTTGACCATTCCTTCAGCTTCATCTACAGCCCGCGCCCCGGCACACCGGCGGCTAATCTGGAAGACGAAACGCCGCAAGACGTCAAGCTCAAACGCCTGCAAACCCTGCAAGCGCAGTTAGAGGCCAATATGAAGCGCTTCAGCCAAGCGCTGGTGGGCACGCGCCAGCGGGTGCTGGTGGAAGGCCACGCCCGCAAGCCCGCGCATGAGCTGATGGGCCGAACCATGTGCAACCGCATCGTCAACTTTGAAGGTCCTCAGCGGCTGGCGGGCCAGTTTGTAGACGTGGCCATCACCCAGGCCTATGCA
The DNA here is from genome assembly GCA_013297985.1 of Comamonadaceae bacterium. Lineage (GTDB taxonomy): Bacteria > Pseudomonadota > Gammaproteobacteria > Burkholderiales > Burkholderiaceae_C > JAAFIY01. Next base: position 10,075 of record JAAFIY010000012.1, read on the forward strand.
CATTCGTTGCGGGGCGATGTGGTGCTTAGCGCTGAAGCGACTGCCGCCTGACGGGCACTTTGAAATGAATCGGGCTGCAGCGCCCTGTTTAATTGCCCAAGCAGCTATATTTTTAATAGCAAGCGCAGCGTGGGCACAAGGCAGTGCAGACCCGCGCACTGGCGCGCAACGCAATGTAGATGCGCTGCAATCAGCCTTTGGCACCCACGCCGCGCAACGCCGCGCCCACCCCAAAGGCATCTGCGCCACCGGCTCGTTTGTGGGCGATGTGGCCGTGCAGCGCCTGACCCGTGCCCACGCTTTTTTTAGCGGCCAGGCCTTGCCCGCCACGGTGCGTTTTTCAGTCGGCGGTGGCGATCCACGGGCAAGCGACACCATTCCCGGCGTGCGCGGCATGGCGGTGCACATCAGCGCCACTGGCCCCAGCGCACAGCCGCAACACTGGTTGATGGCGGGCATCAACTTGCCGGTGTTCAGCGTGGCGCAGCCAGAATTTTTTGCGGGCCTCACCGCCGCCCGTGCGCAGGGGCGCGACGCACTCGCCGCCTGGGTGCAGGCCCACCCGCAAGCCGGTGCGCAGGCGCAAATCGACGCCATCGCCCGCAACGGAGTGCCCGCCAGCTACGCCACCATCCCCTACTTTGGTGTGCACACTTTTTGGCTGGTGAATGCGCAAGGCCAGCGCCAGCCGATGCGCTGGCAGTGGATGCCGCAATCGGTGCCGCCGCAAATCCAGGCCGCACCCCATCAGCCCGATTTTTTAGCCGCGCGGTTGCGCGATCGCCTGGCCCAAGGCCCAGTGCGGTTTGAGCTGTGGCTGATGCATCCGCAAGCCAGTGATGATTTGCTCAACCCCACCATCGCCTGGCCTTGGGACCGCCCCCACACCACCGCTGGCGTGTTGACCTTGCAGGCCATCGACGACGACCCTCGATCACCCTGCGCGCGCCTGAGCTTTAACCCCCTGGTACTGCCCGACGGCATCGAGCCCAGCGCTGATCCGGTGCTGCAATCTCGCGCGGCGGCGTATGGGGTGTCACTGATGCGGCGCACCAGTGAACATTTGGGACTGGTGCCTAGGTGAATTGGCCGCTAGCGCAATCAAATAGGGCGCAAGCAGCTATATCTTTTGTAGCAAACGGTGGTGGCGCTCTCAGCGCCCCATACCCCCCATACCCCCACCCATGCCCGGCGGCAGCATGCCTTTCATGCCGGCTAAGCCGCCCGCGCCGCCCATGCGCTTCATCATCTTCATCAGGCCGCCGCCTTTCATTTTTTTCATCATCGTTTGCATTTGCTCGAACTCATTGAGCAAACGGTTCACGTCTTGCACCTGCACACCTGCACCGGCAGCAATGCGGCGCTTGCGGGTTGCTTTGAGCAGCTCGGGGCGGCGGCGCTCTTGGGGCGTCATGCTGCAAATGATGCCTTCCTTGCGGCGCATGTCGCGCTCCGCGCGGTCCATGTCCACCTGGCCCGCTTGCGCGCCCAGGTTGCCGGGCAGTTTGTCGACAAAACTAGACAAGCCACCCATTTGCTTCATTTGGCGCAGCTGCATCAAAAAGTCTTGCAAGTCAAAGCCTTCGCCGCTTTTGACTTTGGCGGCCAGCTTTTGCGCCTCGGCCACATCCACCCCGGCGCTCACCTGCTCCACCAGCGCCAAGATGTCGCCCATGCCCAAGATGCGGCCTGCGTGGCGTTCGGCGTCAAAGGCTTCCAGGCCGTCAATTTTTTCGGACACGCCCGCAAACTTGATGGGCGCGCCGGTAATTTGCCGCACCGATAGCGCCGCACCGCCGCGGCTGTCGCCGTCTAGCTTGGTGAGCACGATGCCAGTCAGCGGCAAGGCTTCTTTGAAGGCGCGGGCGGTGTTCACCGCGTCTTGGCCCTGCATGGCGTCCACCACAAACAGGGTTTCGATGGGGTTGAGCGCGCCATGCAGGGCGCGAATTTCGGCCATCAGCGCTTCATCAATCGCCAAGCGGCCCGCCGTATCGACGATCAGCACGTCAAAGTAGTGGTTGCGCGCGTAGGCCAGCGCGGCGTGGGCAATGTCTAGCGGCTTTTGGTCTGCGGTGCTGGGAAACCACTCGGCACCGGCTTGCGCGGTCACGGTTTTGAGCTGTTCGATGGCAGCCGGGCGGTAGACGTCGCCCGACACCGTCAACACCTTTTTCTTACGCTTTTGAATCAGGTGGCGCGCCAGCTTGGCGGTGGTGGTGGTTTTGCCCGCACCTTGCAGGCCCGCCATCAAGATCACGGCGGGCGGTTGGGCAGCCAGGTTCAAGTCAGCCGCCGGCAGCGGCTGGCCCTTGTCATCCACACCCGCGGCCATAGTGGCCGTCAGCTCTTTGTGCACGATGCCCACCAGCGCCTGGCCGGGGGTGAGCGAGGCCATCACATCTGCGCCCAGGGCTTGCTCTTTCACCCGGGCGATAAAGTCGCGCACCACGGGCAGGGCCACATCGGCCTCTAACAGCGCCATGCGCACTTCTCGCAGCATGTCGGCCACGTTGCCTTCGGTGATGCGGGCCTGGCCGCGCATCTGCTTGACGATGCGCTGCAGCTTGTCTGAAAGAGCCGATGCCATGGAAAACCTATGCAAAAAAGCGCCGTTACCACGCACGCTTGAGCCGCTAAACTGAGCCGATGATTCTAGGTGGCCCCCATCCTGCAGCCCTGGTGCTGACGGGCACCGCCGCGCTCTTGTACTTGGCGGCCGCCCGGGGCTTTCGCAAGGCCCGTGCGGATCCATCGGCAGCGGCGCCCTCCGCTCAGCCCCCCGCCTCGGCCCGACAAGCTTGGCCTACCTGGCCGATTTGGGCGCTGGTGGTGGCCTGGGCCATTCATGGCGCTTTGTTGGCATTCGGCGCAGGCCTCTTGACCAACCGGCCGGTACTGGGCTTTGGCCCTGCCTTGTCATTTACCTGCTGGCTGGCCTTGGCGGTGTGCGCGCCAGAGGTGCGCCGCTACCCCCAATTGCCCCTGGCGCCCTGGCTGGCGGTGGCTGCTGGGGTGGGCCTGGTGGTGGCGTGGGCGTTTGCAGGGAGCCCCCTGCACGCGCCAGGCTCCATGTGGTTGGCGGTGCATGGCTTGCTGGGCTTGGCCTCTTATGGGCTGTTTGCCGCAGCGGTAGTGCATGCGGTGCTGCTGCGCCGGGCCGAAAAGCAACTGCGCCAACACACCGCGGCGCCCGCCCTGGGCGTGCCACTGCTCACGTTGGAACGACTCACCTTTCGTTTTGTGGCCGCCGGATTCTGTGTCTTGACCGCCAGCTTGGCCGTTGGTGCGGTATACGGCCAGTGGTTTGACAACAACTTGGCGCGGCTGCGGGTAGACCACAAAACCGTCTTCTCTGTGCTGGCCTGGTTGACCTTTGCTGCTCTGCTGTGGGGCCGCTGGCGCTTGGGCTGGCGGGGTGCCCGGGCCACCCGCATGCTGTTTGGTGGCGCGGTGTTGCTGTTGCTGGCCTATGTGGGCTCGCGCTTTGTGTTGGAAGTGCTGTTGCACCGCGTTTAGGCTCGCGCGCCTTTAGCGCTTTGCGCGCTGGCCTTTGGGCTCACCCCATTCTTTTGAGGTCTTGGCATGCTGAAGTGGTTGTTGGTGGTGGTGATCGTGGTGGTGGCGTTTTATTTGTGGCGCTCTGCCCGTGAGCGCGACAGCGATCGCCCCGCCCCGGTGGCTAAGCCGCCGGCCAAAGCAAACACCTCGCCGCAGGAAATGGTGCGCTGCGCGCATTGCGGGGTGCACTTGCCGCGCCAAGATGCTTATCTGAACGGCCCCAACCTGTACTGCAGCACCGATCACCTGAAGCTGGGTCCGCAAAGCCGACCCGACGGCGACTAGCGGCGCTGTGCGGTTAAGAGCTCCCCCAATTGACGCCTGCCACCGCCCTTTCTGAACCGGCCCACCCGCGCCCGGACGACGAACGGCCCCTGCGCCTGTGGCGCGCGCTGCTCACCGGCCGTATTGCGCTGGCGGTGTTGCTGTGCACGGGCGTGTGGATTCAAGCGCTGACCGCCAACACCTCGATCAGTTGGGACGCGAGCCTGCTGGGCTTTTATTTGGTGTGTGCCGTCGTCATGCGCTGGCTGCATGGGCGCGTGGTGCCGTCGGCCCGTGCAGGCCCACATTGGCTGGATTTGGTGGGCATCGATTTGCTCACTTTTAGCGCGCTGCAGTGGATGGACTTCAGCGCCTTGAGCTATGCGCCCTTGTTTGGCCTTCCGGTGCTGATGGCCGCTTTGTTTGGCAGTCGCCAGGTGGCGCTGGGCACCGCAGCGGGCGTGAGCTTGGCGCTGCTGGCACATGGCTGGTCGGCCAGCCTGGCGGCCGATTCCAATGCACGCTTGGTGCAAGCCGGGTTGGCCGGTTTAGGGTGGTTCTTGTTGGCTTTGCTACTGCACCAGATTGCGGTGCGTCTGGCCACCGAGAGCAGGTTGGCGCGGCTGGGCCAATCCCAAGCCCGCTTGCAACAACACGTCAACGCCTTGGTGATTGAGAACCTGCGCGACGGCGTGGTGGTGGTCGAGCGTGGCGGCACCCTGCGTGCGGCCAACCCGGCCGCTGTGCGCTTGCTGGGCGACGAAGCCGATCGACCACCCAGCACAGACACACCCGCCCACGCCAAGCCACCCCAGGTGCGCTCGGGCGCCTTGCTGGATTTGATCGAAACCAGCTTTGCGCAGCAGCTGCCGCAGTCGGCCGAGCTTGTCCTGGGCCAATTGGGCGACGCGGTACGGCGCGTGCAGGCCCATACCCGGCTGACCGATCCACAAGTGGCGGGCTCGTCGGCCGCGCAGCGTGACGAGGCCGATCCTGAACTGCAGCTGTGCGTGGTCTTCGTGCAAGACCTGCGCGAGGCCCAAGCCCGGCTGCGCACTGAAAAGCTAGCTGCTATGGGCCGCATGTCGGCCGCTGTGGCGCATGAAATCCGCAATCCGCTGGCGGCCATCGTGCAGGCCAACGCCCTGCTGGCCGAAGACCTGCAGCGCCCTGAAGACCGGCGCTTGAGCGCCTTGATCGACGCCAACGCCCAGCGCTTGGCGCGCATCGCAGAAGACGTGTTGAACATCTCCCGGGTGCAGCAGCAACTGCCCGTTCACACCACCGGCCAACGGGTGGGCCTAGACCCCGCTTTGGCCCGCATCGTGGCCGATTGGACGAGCGCCCACCCTGGGCGCCCGCTTTGGTCACACTTGCAATGCCCCGACCTCGATGTGGTGTTTGACTTGGAGCACCTGCGCCGCGTGGTGGTCAACCTGCTGGACAACGCCAAACGTTATGCCAGCGAGCAAGCCGACGCCATTCAGGTGCGCACCGAACACCGCGACAACCGCTTTGCGGTGCTGAGTATTTGGAGCGACGGCGCACCCCTAGAACGCGGCGTGGAGCAACACCTGTTTGAGCCTTTCTTCTCGTCAGAAAGTCGTTCGACCGGGCTGGGTCTGTACATCTGCCGCGAGTTGTGCGAACGCCATGGCGCAGCGCTTCGCTATCAGCGGCGCCTGCGCATGTCGAGCGAGTCGAACTCGCGCGATGGCAATGAGTTCACCGTGGTGCTGCGGCGTCTGGGTGTGGGCGCCGCAGCCGAGCCCAATCCCGACGGCTTTGACACAATGCAGGCCTGACGCTTAAGCGTCTCGCCAGGCTGCCGGATGCTGGGCGTCATAAGGGCCATTTCGCCGCAACTGTGTTTTGTAGTGCCACAACCATGACCCCAGAAGCCGACCTTCAACGCGCCCCAAGCCCGCGTGGCTCAACGCGTGTGCTGGTGGTGGATGACGAGCCCGATTTGCGCACCCTCTATGAACTGACCCTGGTGCGTGAGGGCTATGTGGTGGACACCGCCGCCACCGTGGGAGAAGCGGGCGAGCGGCTGCAGCGCGGCAGTTTTGACGCCGTCATCACCGACATGCGCTTGCCCGATGGCACTGGCCTGGCGCTGTTGCAATGGATGCAAGCCCAGGGCCGCCGCGAGCGCAGCGTGGTCATCACCGCTCACGGCTCCACCGAGAACGCGGTGGAGGCGCTCAAAGCAGGCGCCTTTGACTACCTGACCAAGCCAGTGGACTTGCGGCAATTCCGCAGCGTCACCGCCGCTGCAGTGGCAGCGGCGCAGGGCCAAGCCCGCGCGGCCCCGGCGGCCCCAGCGGCCCCGGCGGCGGCGTCGCGCGCGCCCAGCGCCGATCTGTTTCGCGCTGGCACCGCGACATCTGCACTGCCGCAGCCGTCGCCCGCCTTGCAGGCATTGGTAGGCCAATCGCCCACCATGCTGGCGGTCAAGCAACGCATTACCCGAGTTGCGCCCAGCATGGCCCCAGTACTGGTGCGCGGCGAATCAGGCACAGGCAAAGAACTCGTCGCGCGTGCCCTGCATGCGCTGAGCCACAGGGGAGACGCGGCCTGGGTGGCGGTGAACTGCAGCGCCATCCCCGACACCTTGCTGGAGGCCGAATTTTTTGGTGTGCGGCGCGGCGCCTACACCGGGGCCACCCAAGACCGGCCCGGTTTTTTCCAAGCTGCGGCGGGCGGCACCTTGTTTCTCGATGAAATCGGCGAACTGCCCCTGGCCATGCAGGCCAAGCTTCTGCGCGCCATCCAAGAGCGCCGTGTGCGCCCCCTAGGCTCGGCGCAGGAAGAGCTGGTAGATGTGCGCATCGTGAGCGCCACCCATCGTGACTTGGCGGCTGACGTGGCCGCCGGACGCTTTCGCCATGACCTGTACTTTCGCTTGAATGTGATCGAAGTCTTCATTGCACCGCTGCGCGAGCGCCGCGAAGACCTCGACGCGCTGTGCGACGCGCTTTTGCAGCGCCTGTGCGAAGACTCGGGCCGTGCCGACACACCGCACCTTAGTGCCGCTGCAAGGCAGTTTTTGGCGATGCACCCCTTGCCTGGCAATGTGCGAGAACTCGAAAACCTGCTACACGGCGCGCTGGCCATGGCGCAGGGCCAAGAGCTGTTGCCCCAAGACTTTGAGTGCGCTGCGCGCTGGCCATCTCCAGTGCCTGAGCCTCAAACGCCCGCTATTGAAACAGTAGCAGTCCCCGCCCTTTCTATGGCCCCTTCCGAGCCTTCGATACCCGAAGAGCAGGACTTGCCCAAGGACCTGCAGGCCCATTTGGATGAGCAAGAGCGCCGTATTGTGCTGGCGGCCTTGCGCGAGGCAGATTTCAACCGCACGGCCGCCGCACAGCGCCTGGGGATGACCTTGCGCCAGATGCGATACCGCATCGATCGCTTGGGCATCGTGATTCCCAACGACGGCCATTGCGCTGAGCCCCCAAAACGCGCATGACGCAACTGTTGGCTCAAACACAATCAGCGTGGGCAGGCGGTTGGTGGCCCAGCGCAGAACACCGCGTGAGCCCCCACCACAACCGGCGGCCCCCCGAAACAGCGATCGACCTCATCGTGGTGCACTCCATCAGCCTGCCACCGGGAGAGTTCGGCACCGATGACGTCGATGCTTTTTTTCGCGGGCGATTGAATTGGCAGGCGCATCCCTACTTTGAAGCGCTGCGAGGGGTGTCGGTGTCGTCTCACTTCCTTATCTTGCGCAACGGTTGGGTGCGCCAATATGTGGACGTGAACCGGCGAGCTTGGCACGCGGGTGTGTCGTCGCACCGGGGCAGGACGTCTTGCAACGACTATTCAGTGGGCATCGAGCTCGAGGGACTTGAAGGCGGCTTGTTTGAGCCACCCCAGTACACCGCCTTGGCCCAACTCAGCCATGCGCTGGCCGCACAGTGGCCGATTGAGCACGTGGCTGGCCACGAGCACGTGGCCCCAGGCCGAAAATCAGACCCGGGCCAGGGCTTCGATTGGGGCCATCTGAAGGCGCTGTTGCGCTGGCCCGACCGGTGTTTTCCCGGTTGATCGAAACGAATTGTGTATTTCGCCAGGGCCAGGCCAGGGGCGACTTGTGCGCCAGCGCCTAGGCGCGCCAAAACAATCCGCCGCCACGGGGGCCGACGCGACAGCCCAATCGAATTGCGGTGTTTCAGCCCAAATCGGCCGCTAACCCGCATGGCTGCTGCTTGTTAGGCCGCGCGGGCTGATTCCACGGGCGTCATGCCCCGATCAGTGCCAGCGCCGATGTCGGGTGTGCGGGCCAGCGCGCGGCATCGGTCACACCGAAACGCCAACGCGGTTCAGGCCCTGCGAACGCCCGGCACCAGCGGTCGGCTTGCACAAAAACGAGCGCCTCAGCTGTACAGCGCGCTACACTAGGCGTAGTGATAAAACAGACTACAGACACTACCTGTAGGGTGTCAGCGACATCCGCGTTTCTTGCCTGCAGCCAACCATGGATGAGGTTTTCTGGTGCTTCGAACGATGCCCAATCGACCCACAGGGAGCTCACAAATGGTTCACAGGCCTTCCACAGCTTGCGTGTGTGAATGGGTATGCGTCTCCAAAGCGTCTAGCTCCGCTGCATCCCGGTGTGGCGTGGCCGCTCTCTGAATCTTCGGTAGTTGTGTGGCGCGGTTGACGGCCCGGGCCCAATCGCAGCCCTTTCTTGATCCAACGAACCCCTGACGGTGATTTCATGTACAGCTCGACCCTCTCTTCGTTGACCGACGCCTCTGCCGCACTGGCCCCACCGTCCTATGCGCCCACTGGCGCGCAGACCAGCGCACGTGCCGACAGCTCAGCGGCAGCTGGGCTGTCGCACTACCAGATCATTCGCCGCAATGGCGCGGTGGTGCCCTTTGAGCCCTCCAAGATTGCGGTGGCCCTGATGAAGGCTTTTCTGGCTGTGCACGGCGCCCAAGGCGCTGCATCGGCCAGTGTTCGTGAGACGGTGGATGTGCTCACCCAAAGCGTGGTGCGCGCGCTGATGCGCTCGCGGCCAGGGGGCGGCACTTTCCATATTGAAGACGTCCAAGACCATGTGGAACTGGGCTTGATGCGCGGCGGCCACCACGAAGTGGCCCGTGCCTATGTGCTCTACCGCGAGCGGCGGGCGCAAGAACGCGCTAAACAGGGCCAGCCCGAAGCCGCGGCAAGCCCCAAGCTGCAAGTGACCTTGGCAGACGGTCGCCGAGCCGAACTTGACTTGGCGGTGCTGCAAGACCGCGTGGAGCGCGCTTGCTCTGGCCTAGGTCGAGATGTGCGGGCCGACCCCATCGTGGCGGAAACCGTGCGCAACCTCTATGACGGCATTGCGCTGACCGAAGTCAACAAGGCGGCCATCTTGGCTGCGCGCACGCTGATCGAAAGCGATCCCGGCTACAGCAACGCCACCGCCCGCTTGCTGCTGCATTCAGTGGCCGCCGAAGTGCTGGGCCGTGACGTGACCTATGACGAATTGGCGCAGGCCTACCCCGACTATTTCGGCCAGTTCATCAAGAAAGGCGTGCAAGCCGAATTGCTCGACGAGCGGCTGCTGCAGTTTGACTTGGCTCGCCTGGGTAAGGCGCTCAAAGCCGAGCGCGACATGCAGTTTGACTACCTGGGCCTGCAGACCCTGTATGACCGCTACTTTCTGCATGTGCGCAAGGCCCGCATCGAATTGCCGCAGGCCTTCTTCATGCGAGTGGCCATGGGCTTGGCGCTCAATGAGATTGACCGCGAAGCGCGGGCCATTGAGTTCTACGAAGTGCTGTCTAGCTTTGATTTCATGAGCAGCACGCCCACGTTGTTCAACAGCGGCACCCGCCGCTCGCAGCTGTCGAGCTGCTACCTCACCACGGTGCCGGATGACCTGGATGGCATCTACGAGGCCATCAAAGAAAACGCGCTGCTCAGCAAGTTTGCGGGCGGCTTGGGCAACGACTGGAGCCGTGTGCGGGCGCTGGGCAGCCACATCAAAGGCACCAACGGCGAATCACAAGGCGTGGTGCCCTTTTTGAAAGTGGTTAACGACACCGCAGTTGCCGTCAACCAGGGCGGCAAGCGCAAAGGCGCGGTGTGTACCTATCTGGAAACCTGGCACCTGGACATTGAAGAGTTCTTGGAGCTGCGCAAGAACACCGGCGACGACCGCCGACGCACCCACGACATGAACACGGCCAACTGGATTCCTGACCTGTTCATGAAGCGGGTGATGGAAAAAGGCGAATGGACGCTGTTTTCCCCATCGAGCGCACCCGAGCTGCACGACCTGTTTGGCGCCGACTTTGAGCGCGCTTACATCGCGCTAGAAGAACGCGCCAAGCGTGGCGAGGTGCAGCCGTTTAAGACGGTGGAGGCGCTGGACTTGTGGCGCAAGATGCTGTCGATGCTGTTTGAGACAGGGCATCCCTGGATCACCTTCAAAGACGCCTGCAACGTGCGTTCACCGCAGCAGCATGTGGGCGTGGTGCATTCGTCCAACCTGTGCACCGAGATCACCCTGAACACCAGCGATACCGAAATCGCGGTGTGCAATCTAGGCTCGGTCAACTTGGTGCGGCACCTCAAAGACGGGCAGATTGATCACGACAAGCTCAAGCGCACGGTGCACGTGGCCATGCGCATGCTAGACAACGTGATCGATATCAACTACTACGCCGTCAAAAAGGCGCGCGACTCTAATCTGCGCCATCGGCCGGTGGGCTTGGGCATCATGGGTTTCCAAGACGCGTTGTATGAACTGCGCGTGCCCTATGCGTCTGAAGCGGCCTTGGACTTCGCCGACCGGTCCATGGAGGCGGTGTGCTATCACGCCTATTGGGCATCCACTGAACTGGCCCGCGAGCGGGGTCGCTATTCCACTTACGGCGGGTCGCTGTGGGAACAAGGCATCTTGCCGCTGGATTCACTTGATCTACTCAACAGTCAGCGCGGCGGCTGGGTCGAAGTCGATCGCTCGATGAGCTTGGACTGGGCAGCCCTGCGCGCCAAGATCGCAAGCGACGGCATGCGCAACTCCAACTGTGTCGCCATCGCGCCCACGGCCACCATCTCCAACATCATTGGAGTGGATGCGTCGATTGAGCCGAGCTTTGGCAACCTGTCGGTCAAGTCCAACTTGTCGGGCGAATTCACCGTCATCAACCACTATCTGGTGCAAGACCTCAAGCGCCTGGGTTTGTGGGACGAAGTCATGGTGATGGACCTTAAGCACTTTGATGGCTCACTGCGTCCGATTGACCGCGTGCCGCAAGAAGTGAAGGCGCTGTACGCCACCGCGTTTGAAATTGAACCGGTGTGGCTGGTGGAAGCTGCTGCCCGTCGGCAGAAGTGGATCGATCAAGCCCAGTCTTTGAACATCTACATGGCAGGTGCCTCGGGCAAGAAGCTCGATGACACCTACAAGCTGGCCTGGATGCGCGGCTTGAAGACCACCTACTACCTGCGCACCGTGGGCGCCACCCACGCTGAGAAGTCCACTGTGGGCAGCAGATCGCAACTCAATTCAGTCGCCAGCTCAGCCGCTGGCGGCGCGACGGTGGCGGCAGACAACACACCCGCTACCGACATGAAGTTTTGCGCCATTGATGACCCCACTTGCGAGGCCTGTCAGTAAAGGTTGAGTGCGGCGCGCGATGCCGCTTCACAACAAGGCGCACCCTTTGGCAGCGCTTGTGCTTTGAATTTGTTGCTATTGATTTGATAATGTCGCAAAGAGAGATGCCATGCTGAGTTGGGATACGGAATCAACTGCCCACACGCCACGTGTGAAGCCTGCCACTGCAGGCGTGGGCACAGCTGCCTCTGCGGTTTCGCAGCCAGCAGCGGCCGCCAGCAAGGCGGTGTCCACCAGCGCGGCAGACGATCGACGCGTGCGTGCCGCCGACAAGCGCATCATCAACGGCCAGACCGATGTCAATCAACTGGTGCCGTTCAAATACAAATGGGCTTGGGAAAAGTATCTCGCCACCTGCGCCAACCACTGGATGCCGCAAGAGGTGAACATGACGCAAGACATTGCGTTGTGGAAAGACCCCAACGGCCTGACTGAGGACGAGCGGCGCATCATCAAGCGCAACCTCGGCTTTTTTGTTACGGCAGACTCTTTGGCTGCCAACAACATCGTGCTGGGCACCTATCGCCACATCACTGCGCCCGAGTGCCGCCAGTTTTTGTTGCGCCAAGCTTTTGAAGAGGCAATCCACACCCACGCCTACCAGTACATCGTGGAGTCGCTCGGCTTAGATGAAGCCGAGATCTTTAACGCCTACCACGAAGTGCAGTCGATTCGGGACAAGGACGAGTTCCTGATTCCGTTCATCGACGCCATCATGGACCCGCATTTCCACACCGGCACGCCCGAGGCCGATCAGAAACTGCTGAAGAGCCTGATCGTTTTTGCCTGCTTGATGGAAGGCCTGTTCTTTTACGTTGGCTTCACCCAAATCTTGGCGTTGGGGCGCCAGAACAAGATGAAGGGTGCGTCTAACCAGTACCAGTACATCCTGCGTGACGAGTCGATGCACTGCAACTTTGGCATCGACCTGATCAATGCCATCAAGTTGGAGAACCCCCATCTGTGGACGGCCGAATTCAAGGCCGAAATCAAAGGCCTTTTCCTCAAGGCCATTGAGCTTGAGTACCGCTACGCCGAAGACACCATGCCCCGTGGTGTGTTGGGCCTGAATGCCTCGATGTTCAAAAGCTACCTGCGCTACATCGCCACGCGCAGAGCGGTGCAGATTGGCCTGGAGCCGCTCTACCCGAACGAAGAAAACCCGTTCCCGTGGATGAGCGAAATGATTGACCTCAAAAAAGAACGCAACTTCTTTGAAGAGCGGGTCATTGAATATCAAAGTGGTGGAGCGCTGTCGTGGGACTGATGCTTTTTTCTAGCGCTCCGCCCCGTTCGTCCTCCGCAACCCGCTGAACCACGGTATGCGCGTTTATCAACCCTCCCTGACGACCGCCACAGAAGCGGCGCACGTGGAGGGTTTTGGCATTCATGGCGCTGGGCATGAGCCCAACGCCATGAGTCGCTTTGGCCCACTCCTCGGGACCGAAGTGCTCGTTCTCACTTGATCAAGGAGAAACATCATGGCAACTGCAAAAGCACCCGCCAAAAAGGCGGCACCGGCCAAGAAGGCCGCACCAGCGAAGAAAGCGGCGCCCGCTAAGAAAGCGGCACCGGCTAAGAAGGCTGCGCCCGCGAAGAAAGCGGCACCAGCCAAGAAGGCACCTGCGAAGAAAGCAGCGCCGGCCAAGAAGGCAGCGCCCGCGAAGAAAGCGGCACCTGCGAAGAAAGCGGCCCCGGCCAAGAAGGCAGCCGCTGCGAAGAAAGCGGCACCGGCCAAGAAAGCAGCGCCTGCAAAGAAAGCGGCTGCCAAGAAAGCCCCGGCCGTGAAGAAGCCCGCAGCGAAGAAAGCAGCCAAGAAGCCTGCCGCGAAGAAAGCCGCGGCCGCGCCCGCTGCCGCTGCGGCTCAGACCACGCTGAACCCGCAGGCGGCCTGGCCTTTCCCGACTTCGGCCAAGCCCTAGTCGAGCGAAAGACCAGTCCCGCTTTGTCGGGACCGTGGCGCCAAACCCATCGGCCTCGCGGCCGGTGGGTTTTTTTGTGCCCCTTGGACCGTCAGCTTGCTTCAGCCCTGATTCAACCAAGCCTCTCGTTGCGCCGGGTCAAGCGTGTAGTTTTGCGGGCCTTTGTGGGCAATTTTGAGTGCCCCGACCTGGTTGCCCAGTCGGGCACAGCGCTGCACGGACCAGCCGCGCTCCAAGCCGTAGAGAAGCGCGCCGCGCCATGCATCACCACACCCAGTGGGGTCGACCAGCTGCTTGGCCTGCACTGGCGCAATCAGCTCACGCACGCCTTGGGTCCACACCTCACAGCCCTGCGCGCCCAGCGTGATCACCAACGCGTCCACACGCTGGCTGATGGCTGCCGCGTCCAAGCCGGTGCGTTCACACAGCATTTGCGCTTCGTAGTCATTCACCGTGACCCAGGTCGCTTGATTGACGAAAGCCAGCAGCTCTTCACCGCCAAACATCGGCAGGCCCTGACCTGGATCAAACACAAAGGGGATACCTGCGGCCACCAATTGCTGCGCGTGTTCCATCATGGCTTGTCGGCCGTCTGGTGAAATGATCGCCACCTTCAGATTTGGGTCTGTTTCCACCCGGTTGAGGTGAGCCATCGACATGGCCCCAGGGTGGAAAGCCGTGATCTGGTTGTTGTCGCGGTCGGTCATGATCATGGCCTGCGCGGTGTAGTGGTCGTCAAGCACCTGCAGGTGCCGCACGTCGATGCCCATGGACTGAAAGCGTGCTTTGTATTCGGCGCCGTCGCGCCCCAACACGGCCATGGGCCGCGGTACGCCACCCAACTGCTGCAAGGCATAAGCAATGTTGCCCGCACAGCCGCCCAGTTCACGACGCAGACCGGGCACCAAGAAGGACACGTTCAGGATGTGCAGCTTGTCCGGCAAGATCTGCTCAGCAAAGCGCCCCTCAAAATCCATGATGGTGTCAAACGCAAGCGAACCACATATCAAGGCAGGCATAAATCTCTTTCGATCTTCAGGGGTCAGGGATAAAAAGCCACGACACGATAGCCGCTGATGCGATCGGTGTTAAGGCCTGTGGTCTGCATACTGAGCTGGCCCAGCCATTCGGCTTGCGGCTCGAGCTGGGCGGGCGCCAAGAAATCCGCAGGCGCTAACACCCGGCGCACGACAACTTGGTTGGCTAGGTCGGTCAAAGTCAGCTCAAAGTGCGGCACTGCCAGGGGCGTGGTGGCGGTATTGCGCACAGTCAAAGTCAAGGTGTATTGCTGGTTGGCTGCGCGCTCAAAAGACGAGCCCTCAACCGCTACACGGTCAATGCGGCGCAGCGGCTCGATGGTGCAGCGGCGCACTTCGCAAATGGCCCGCAACGCGGGCCGAACAGCGGGCCAATGGGCAACAATCTCGTCGCGCCAACCCACAGCGACTTGAACCGCCAGGGCAGTACCTAGCCCCATGCAAGCAGCGCCTACCGCAAGCCGTACCAGCGGCTTTCGCCAAATCGCTTGGCGACGCGCTTGGCGCACGAAGGCTGGCTCGGCTTGCGCTGAAGCCGCAGCCGTAGCCTCTGGCGGAAAAAGCAGCGCCGCCTCACTAAGAGCTGGGGACACATCTGGTGTGAACACGGCCGCTGGGATAGCGCTCTCAGCTGGCGGTGGTACGGCGTCGCTTGACACCAAGGCTGGGGACGAATCCCCCGGCTGCACTGCCGCTTCGGCAGGTTCAGGGGTGGTGGCGTCGGGCACTGAGAGGGGTTCAATCTCAATGAGCAGATCCACATCCGCCGTGGCCTGTTGCGGTGGCTCGGCCTGCGCCACCAGTGCGTCAACAGCTTCGGTCGATTGCGTAGGCTCGTCGGGCCAAGTTACCGGTGACACCACCGGCTCACCTGCAGCAAAACCGGCATCAGGCCCTGGGCCGACATCGAACAATGTGGTGGGATCAACCGACACCAAGTCTTGCCCCAGCGAGTCTGGCGGCTCGACGGTGGATGTCGCGTGGTGATCTGTGGGGGCAGCCACCCGCTCTCCTGGCCAAGCCTGGGCGGCCAATGCAGGCCCGTCGCGCGACACATCGGTTGGGGCCTCAGCAGCCGCAGCGCCAAGCGCTTGCACGGAAGCTGCGGACCCCTCCGTTTCCCGCTGGGCTTGGTGCGGCGCCTGATCGGGTTCGGGCGCCGTCAACGCGGCAGACGCGGGGGGGGAAACTTCTGCCTGCTGCAGATGTGCTTGCGCGTCAAACACATCGCCGCACTGGCCACACCGCACCCAACCGCCCGACACCCGGAGTTGATCAGGAACCACCTTGAACAAGGTGGTGCAGGCCGGGCACTGGGTGATCAAACTCATGTGCCGCAAATTGTAGGGACGCCAGCCAGGGTCGCGCGCCAAGCCGTGGCGGCGCACGAAGCCCAAAAATTTTTACGAGCGGGTAGCCAGCAGCACCCAACCCTCTAAGGCATCGGCTTGGCGCAAGGCGCAGCCCACTTGGGCGTAGTGCGCAATCAGGTCATCGGCTTGGCGCTCAAGGATGCCGGCCAGCACCAAGTCGCCCCCCACCGCCATGCGCCCCACCAACAAGGGCGCGAGTACCTTCAGCGGGGTGGCCAAAATGTTGGCCAACACCACCCGATGGGTGCCGGGTTCGGTATCAGGCAAGCCTGCAGACAACAACAATGCGTTGGCCTGGGCATTGGCCAGCGTGGCTTGTACCGCCACCGGGTCGATATCCACCGCATGCACTTGTGCAGCGCTCAGCTTGGCAGCTGCCATGGCAAGCACGCCCGAGCCGCAGCCGTAGTCCAACACACTGTCGCTGGCTTGCCAAGCCGGGGCGTGCCGAGCAATCCAGCGCAAGCACATCAGTGTGGTGGGATGTGTGCCAGTGCCAAATGCCATGCCTGGGTCAAGGCGCAGCACCTCTTGCGCCCCAAGCGGAGGCTGGTGCCAGGTGGGCACAATCCAAAACGCAGGCGTGACCTGAACCGGCGCAAACTGCGACTGTGTGATGCTCACCCAGTCTTGTTCGGCCAGGGGCGACACCCCCACCACTTCAGCGCCAGCGAAGAAATCCTGCGCATTCAGCAAGGCTGCTGCTTCGTTGGCAGCGCCTTGGTCGGCAAATAGCGCCATCACTTCCGAACGCAGCCACCCCGCAGGCTCTAGCGGCATGCCGGGCTCACCAAACAGGGCTTGCTCTGCGTCGGTGTTGGCATCGGCGTCTTGCACCGAAACGCTGAGCGCCTCCAGCGCTTCCAGGGCATCCGAGACCGATTCCACCGCAGCCTGTGGCACCCGCAAGTGCAGCTCAAACACGCTGGGGCTCCATCCCATCAGGGGCGAGCACCCTCAGTGCCGATGCTGCGCCAGCCATTCTTCTAGATAGTGGATGTTGGTGCCACCCGCCATGAACTTGGCGTCCACCATCAGATCGCGGTGCAGCGGGATGTTGGTGTTGATGCCCTCCACCAGCGTTTCGGCTAAGGCTGTGCGCATGCGAGCCATGGCCATTTCGCGGGTGTCTCCGTGCACGATGAGCTTGCCGATCATTGAGTCATAGTTGGGTGGCACAAAGTAGTTGGTGTAGACATGCGAATCCACCCGAACGCCGGGGCCACCAGGCGGGTGCCACATAGTGATGCGGCCCGGTGAGGGCAAGAAGTTGTACGGGTCTTCGGCGTTGATCCGGCATTCAATGGCGTGGCCTCGAATGCCGATCTGGCGTTGGGTGAAGGGAAGCTTTTCGCCTGCGGCCACCATGATCTGCGTCTTGACGATATCCACCCCGGTAATCAGCTCTGTCACCGGATGCTCCACCTGCACCCGGGTGTTCATTTCGATGAAGTAGAACTCGCCGTTTTCATACAAGAACTCAAAGGTACCCGCGCCTCGGTAGCCCATCTTTTTGCAAGCTGCCACGCACCGGTCCCCAATGCGTTCGATCAACTTGCGCAAGATACCTGGGGCGGGTGCCTCTTCAATGATCTTTTGGTGGCGTCGCTGCATAGAGCAATCGCGCTCGCCCAAATACACCGCATTGCGAAAGGTGTCGGCCATCACCTGAATTTCAATGTGCCGCGGGTTCTGCAGGAATTTCTCCATGTAGACCGCGCCATTGCCAAAGGCTGCCTGCGCCTCGGCCTTGGTGGTTTGCACCGCGTTGATCAACGCCGCTTCGGTGTGCACCACCCGCATGCCGCGTCCGCCACCGCCGCCGGCTGCCTTAATGATGACGGGGTAGCCAATGGCGCGGGCCACTCGGCGCACCTCCACCGGGTTGTCGGGCAACTCACCCTCAGAGCCGGGTACGCACGGCACCCCCGCGCGGATCATGGCTTGCTTGGCTGACACCTTGTCGCCCATCAGCCGGATGGATTCCGGACTTGGCCCTATGAAGGCAAAGCCGCTTTTTTCCACCCGCTCAGCAAAGTCGGCGTTTTCGCTCAAAAAGCCATAGCCTGGGTGAATGGCTTGTGAGTCGGTCACCTCAGCCGCCGAAATGATGGCGGGCATACTCAGATAGCTCTGGGCCGAAGGCGCTGGGCCAATGCACACCGCTTCGTCAGCGAGCTTGACGTACTTGGTTTCGCGGTCGGCTTCGGAATAGACCATCACCGCGCGGATGCCCATCTCGCGGCAGGCCCGCTGGATACGCAGCGCAATTTCACCGCGATTGGCAATCAGGATTTTTTTGAACATAGGGCGCTTTGCCTTGGCATCGGGTCAATCGAGGAACTGGCGGCGCCGGCTCAGGCAGCGGCTGATCTGTGACAACCTGCACCTGAGCGGCGAGGACCAAGCGGCAATCGGAGCCGCGTGGACCAAAGGCCGGCGGGCACTCACTCGATGATCAACAGGGGCTGGCCGTACTCGACGGCCTGCCCGTTCTCACACAAGATTTGCACGACTGTGCCAGCACGGTCGCACTCAATCTCATTGAGGATCTTCATGGCCTCGATGATGCAAATGGTGTCACCCTCCTTGACTGACTGCCCCACCTCGACGAAAGCCTTCGCGCCAGGACTGGCTGCCCGATAGAAGGTGCCCACCATCGGCGCCTTGACCGGGTGCCCAGTGGGCGCAGGCGGCTCAGCCGCAACTACAGGCGGGGCGACGATCGGCGCCGCCAAGGACGACGAACCGGGTGAGGTGGGGGCCGAAGAAGCCGCCAGGCCGTAAGTGCCTTGCGCCACCGGCGGCGCTTTCACAATGCGGACCTTGCCCTCTGCTTCGGTGATCTCAAGCTCCGAGACATTGGACTCAGAGACCAAATCGATCAGTGTTTTGAGTTTTCGTAAATCCATGTGCTGGGAGACGTCGGAGAGGTTGAACCGAACTCCCGACTGTCCTTAAAAGCATGTAAGAGGCCGCAAATGTAGCTCAAATGCCCAGAAATTGGCCGTAAATGGCAATTGACCACATCTGGCGATTGCTGTCACCCGGCCACCTGCCGGTCACCTAGAGGCGGGCGCAGAGCGGGGCACGCCGTGGTGGCTTGGCCGCCCGATGCACCGACGCGCCCGCCCTATCCGCCCGCTGCTTGAAGCCAATGATCCAAGTCGACCTGACTCACCTGCCCCATTTTGCGCTGAATGACCGCCCCATCGCGACCAAACACCACGGTGTACGGCAGACCGCCGCTTTGATTGCCAAGTTCGCGACCCAAGTCGGCGCCCGCCAAACCCGCCAGCCCGATCGGAAAAGTTACCGGCAGGCGCTGCAAAAAGGCCTGCACCGGCGCCTTTTGATCTACCGCCAAACCCACCACTTGCCACCCATTGGATGCATGTTGCTTAAAAAAAGCATCCAATAGCGGCATCTCTTCAACACAGGGTGGGCACCAAGTCGCCCAGAAGTTCAGCAGCAGTGGCCGACCCTTGAACGCAGCCATCTGCAGAGCCTGGGAGCCCTGTGGCTGATCAAACGACATGCCCCACACGCCATTGGCTGCGGCGGGTGCAATCGGGGTCAAGCGATAGCGCCAAGCGCCCCAGCCGAGACCGGCAGCGCCCGCGGCCACGGCGGCGCTGATCAGTAGGCGACGTTGAACCCGTCGAGGATCGGGCGCTTGCGCAGAAGCAGCTGCCCCTGTTTCAGCGCCCTCAGCAGCATGGTCGGTCGGCGTCTTCATGCCGCGCCCCAAACTTGCGAAACCTTCGCTGGCCCTTCGGTTGCTGCAGCCCCAGATCCTGCAGCTGTGCCGATTACAGAGCCAGCCACATCCTGACGAGGCACGACCAGTTTTTCGACCGCTTGCAGGTGCCCGCGCATCGGCCGCCCTTTGACGTCGGCCAGCAGGCTGCCCCGTTGCTCAATGGGGTCTCGCAAGGTCAGGTGGATGGCCACATGGCGCTGCAGTGCGGCCACAGCCAAGTGCACGACCAAACGCGGAATGCGGTCACCCCGGTGATCGCTGGCATCTTGCGAAGAAAACGCCACGCCTTTGTTGATGAGGTCAATTTCCACCATCTTGCTGTCATCTGCAAACAAATCAATGTAAATGTCTGACAAGCGGGTGGCGGTGCCACGCCAGACCGCCCCGGTCAGCAAAGGCTGATGGGGCTGCAGCCGCCGCATCCAGACCAAGGCAATTTCACGTAAGGCGGCCAGCTCGCGAGGCTGGGTGTCCGCGCAGAAAAGCTCCAAATGCTCCAGCACGGCATCTTCCAACGCTTCATTGGTGGGCAGCGCTACTTGGCCGGCCCAACCCAACAACTTGAGGGCACGCTTTTTGGCCGGGCCGTATTCCATGCCTTCATCCACCACCAGACGGGCTGCTGTGTGCAGCAGCTCTTGGGTCATCTCGCTTTGCATGGCCGCATTGTGGAGCGTAGAGCCTAAGCTTTAAGGCCCAGGCCGTGACAGCGTTGGGTCAAGGGGGCTATTTGCTACGCTTTTAATAGCTGCTTAGGCAGGAAAATAGGCCGATTGAGCTGTTTTTCGTACTCAACCAGAAGGAGATGCACGCTCTCTACAATCAGGTCATGCATCTACACATCTTGGGCATCTGCGGAACCTTTATGGGCGGTCTGGCTGCCTTGGCCCGCCAAGCCGGTCACCAAGTGACGGGCTGCGACAGCGGCGTGTACCCTCCCATGAGCGATCAGTTAAGGGCCATGGGCATCGATCTGATTGAGGGCTATGGGGCCGACCAACTTGCCCTCAAGCCCGACATATTCGTCGTGGGCAACGTCGTCAGCCGCGCCCGCGGCGCCGATGGCAGCCCCAAATTTCCGCTGATGGAGGCGGTTTTGGACAGTGGCGCGCGCTATAGCAGCGGCCCTCAGTGGCTGGCCGAGCATGTGCTGCAAGGTCGCCCGGTGTTGGCGGTGGCCGGCACCCATGGCAAGACCACCACCACATCGATGCTGGCTTGGATTTTGGAGTGCGCGGGCCTGGCCCCCGGTTTTTTGGTGGGCGGTGTGCCCCTGAACTTTGGCGTCTCGGCCCGCTTGGGCGCCCCCGGGAGCCCGTTCGTGATTGAGGCGGATGAATACGACACCGCTTTTTTTGACAAGCGCAGCAAGTTCGTGCACTACCGGCCTCGGCTGGCCTTGCTGAACAACTTGGAGTTTGATCATGCCGACATCTTTGACGATCTTGCCGCCATCGAGCGCCAATTTCATCATTTGGTGCGGACAGTGCCCCCTTCGGGTACGGTGCTGACGCCGCAGGCGGATGCAGCCATTGGGCGTGTGCTGGCACAGGGCCTGTGGAGTCGGCATGCACAGTTTGGCCTGCAGGCAGGCCCCGGGGTGTGGGCCCATGGCGAGCCCCACCGATTTGAATTGCGTACGGGCGCCGCGCCGGCGGTTGGCGCAACGCCCGCCACAGTGAACTGGGCCCTGAGCGGCCTACACAACCAACTCAACGCAGCCGCCGCCGCTGCGGCTGCGCTTACGCTGGGTGTGAATCTGCCGCAAAGCGCCGCTGCGCTGAACAGCTTCACCCACGTGAGAAGGCGCCAAGAACTGCGCGGCACCGTGCGGGGCGTGCATGTGTATGACGACTTTGCGCACCACCCGACAGCGATTGCAGCCACTTTGGACGGCATGCGCCGACGCATGGCACCAGGCGAACGCTTGTTGGCGGTGTTTGAACCCAGGTCCAACACCATGAAGCTCGGCACCATGAAAGCCGCCTTGCCGCAAAGCCTGCAAGCGGCAGACCTAGCCTTTTGTCACACCGGTGGGCTTGACTGGGACGCCGCCTCTGCCTTGGCGCCCTTGGGCGAGCGCGCCGCTACGGCGGGTAGCGTGGAGGAACTCGTGCGCATCGTCGCCAAGCAAGCTCGCACGGGTGACCACATCGTGTGCATGAGCAACGGCGGCTTTGGCGGCATCCACGAGCGCCTGCTAGGCGCTCTGGCGGAAGCGGCTGCGCCGACATAGCTCGGCCCGGCACATCAGCCGTCCCGCAGACCCAGCACGTCAAACATGTCAAACAGGCCGTGTGGCCGGCCTGCCAAAAAGCGCACCGCCCGCAAACTGCCCTGGGCGTAGCCCGCTCGGCTGCTGCTCTTGTGACTGATTTCAATGCGCTCGCCGGTGCCGGCAAACAGCACGGTGTGATCGCCCACGATGTCACCACCCCGAATCGTGGCAAAGCCGATGCTGGACGGGTCACGCTCACCGGTGACGCCTTCGCGGGCGTACACCGCGCAGTCCTTTAAGTCACGCCCCAGCGCGGAGGCCACCACTTCGCCCATCTTGAGTGCTGTGCCGGACGGCGCGTCCACCTTATGGCGGTGGTGCGCCTCAATGATTTCAATGTCGTAGCCGGTGGACATGGCCCGCGCTGCCATGTCCAAAAGCTTCAGCGTCACATTGACCCCGACGCTCATATTCGGTGCCACCACCATCGCCACCTGTTGGGCCGCTTGGGCCAACTGTGCTTGGTGCGCCGCCGTCAAACCGGTCGTGCCCACCACCATCTGCACGCCCAGTTCGCGGCACACTTGCGCGTGCGCCAGCGTGCCCTCTGGGCGGGTGAAATCAATCAGCACGTCGCAGCCCTGCAGGGCGTGCGCCGCTTGGTCGCTGACGAGCACCTGGGTCGACAAACCTGCAAACGCACCCGCATCTGCGCCCAGCATGGCGCTGCCGGGCACATCCAGCGCCGCGACCAATTGAAGGTCTGGGCTGCGCCAGACGGCCTCCACCAGCATTTGGCCCATGCGGCCACTGGCCCCCGCCACCGCGACACGGCGACGCTGCGTAAGAGTTGAGTCGGTCATAAAACTGGATACTGAAACGGGCCGCCCTGGCATCAGCGGCCAAAACCAGCCTCAGGCCCCGGGACTCCAGCGGCCGTCACTGTCTTTAGCGCGTGGGGGCTTCCAGCGGCGGGAAAGCCGCAGCGCCCGGCGCTGAAGGGGCTGAACCGGTGGGTGCAGGCATGCCAGCGGGGCCAGCACCCACCGGGGCTGCTGCGCTGGGAGCGGTCGGGGCCGAAGCTGTAGTAGGTGCAAAACGCTTCAGGCTTTCTTCAGACGCTTGCAGATTGGGCAGCGGGCCTCTGGGCTTGCTGGGGGCGATGCTGGCCACAAAGTCGGCCTCGGACGGGAGTTCGTCACCCTCAAACCGCACCAGAGCATCACCGTCAAAGAAGACGCTAAGGCGTCGGGTTTGTTCCGTCTGGCCGCGGCGCTTGAGTGCGAACACGTAGTCCCATCGGTCGGCATGGAACACGCTGGTTACCAGCGGCGTGCCCAGTACATCGCGCACCTGCAGGCGCGACATGCCCATCTGCAGCGCGGCCACTTGCTCACGTGAGACAAAGTTGCCCTGCACGACATCGGCGCGGTACGGCGTGATCAGCCCCGCAGCACGCTGAGTAACACCGTCTAGGGCACCGCAGCCAGGCAAGCCCAACAACGCAGCCCCCAGCAGCGCAGCCGAACCCAGACGGGCGGCAAGAGAACACCTGGGCGATTTGCTAGACATAGGCTGCACAGCGACGACTATCATCGCTTCATTGTACGTTTGGCCTGCATCCACCGTGGGTGCCCGCCCCCGAGCCCTCTCTAGCCGAGTTCGCCCATGGCCAGCATCGACGAAATCAAAAGCAGTGGCCTCAAAGCCACCCTGCCCCGGCTGAAGATACTGGAAGTGTTTCAGCACACCCAGCAGCGACATTTGACGGCCGAAGACGTCTTTAAGGTGTTGCTGGACGAGCGCACGGACATCGGTCTGGCCACGGTGTACAGGGTGCTGACGCAGTTTGAACAAGCGGGCTTACTCAGCCGCAGCCACTTTGAATCTGGCAAGGCGGTGTATGAGCTCAATGAGGGGCAGCACCACGACCATTTGGTCTGCCTCGACTGCGGCCGGGTAGAAGAGTTTTTTGACCCGGACATCGAAGCCCGCCAAAACGCCATCGCCACTGCCAAAGGCTTTGCGCTCGCCGACCACGCTCTGAGCCTTTACGCCCACTGCCGCAAGACGGATTGCCCCCATCGACCCAGCAAGGCTTGAGTAGCCCATGCGGGCAGCCGACAAGCAGATACAGCGTTTGCAGCCGCTTCAGCCGTCCATCGCCCGGCGCTGGCTATCCACAAACTGCTGATAGGTGTCAATTCCGCGCAACTGCAAAATCGTGTTGCGCACGGCAGCTTCCACCAACACGGCAATGTTGCGGCCCGCCACCACAGGGATCACCACTTTGCGCACCGAAATACCCAGCACTTCTTGCATGAGGGGTTCGTGCGGAATGCGTTCGTAGTCGCGCTCCATGGTGGTTGAGCGCACCAGATGCACGATGAGGCGCAAGCGCATCTTGCGGCGCACCGCCGTCTCGCCAAAGATGGCCCGAATATCCAGCAAGCCAATGCCGCGCACCTCCAACAGGTTTTGCAGCAGCTCGGGGCAGCGGCCCTCAAGGGTGTTTTGGTTGATGCGGTCAAACTCGACCACGTCGTCGGCAATCAGGCCGTTGCCTCGGGTGATGAGTTCCAGGCCCAGCTCACTTTTGCCCAAGCCGGATTCGCCGGTGATGAGCACGCCCAGGCCCAAAATGTCCATGAATACGCCGTGCATCACCGTGCGCTCGGCGAAATGCTTGGACAAATACGCCCGCAGTACATCAATGACGTAGGCCGATGATTCGCGGGTGGAAAACATCGGAATCTGCGCGCGTTCGCACATCGACACTAAGGCCTCGGGCGGCGTTTGCGCGTCACACAGCACTAAAGCGGGCGGCTCGAGCGTCACGATGCGCGCAATGCGCCGATCGCTGTCGGCCCCCACGCCCGATCGCAAATACGCCACCTCGCGCTCACCAATGATTTGCACGCGGTAGGGGTGGATGTAGTTGAGGTAACCCACCAAATCAGCGCCTGAGCGCGCCGCCTTAACCGCTACCTCATCAAAGCGGCGTTCTGAGGCTCCAAGCCCGGCAATCCATTCCCAGCGAAAGGTGCTGCGAAACTGCTCAAACAGCACGTCGGCGCTGATCACCGCGTGCTTCATCTCAGGCGCTCGCTCGGCACAGGGGCTGCAAGTTCAACGGGGGCATTCAGGCCACGGGCTGAGACGACTGCCAAGCGGCCACCAACTGGTGCAGCGCCGCCGCATCAGTGCAGGAGCGAACCCGCTCGCGCAGCGTGGCGTCTGACAGCATTTCAGCGATCTCAGACAAGATTTCCAAATGACGCTGCGTGGCCGCCTCAGGCACCAACAAAAAGATGAGCAAGTTCACCGGCTGGTCGTCTGGCGCGTCAAAGCCAATCGGTTCAGCCAGCTTGAAGATGGCGGCCAAAGGTGCCTTCAAGCCTTTGATGCGGCCGTGGGGAATGGCCACGCCATGCCCGAGGCCCGTTGAGCCCAGGCGCTCGCGGGCAAACAGGCTGTCGGTGACCAGCGCGCGGCCCAGCAGGTGCAGGTTTTCAAACAGCAAACCCGCTTCTTCAAACGCGCGTTTTTTGCTGGTGGCCTCCACCTGAACGCAAACCTGTTCGGGGGGCAAGATGGCAGCTAGTCGATTCATGTCAGCAACGCAGTGGGCGCGGATTATGCACGCCCGTTACCCCAACAGCAGGGCACAAAAGAAACCCACCTCTAGGGTGGGTTCTCGGTACAGCAACGGCGCAACGGCTATTGCAGATATCGCTTGACGGATGCGGCCTGGTGGTCTTGCAACCGGTCCTTGTGCCGCACCACCTGGCGATCGAGCTTGTCCACCAATTCGTCGACCGCAGCGTAAAGGTCTTCGTGGCTGCTTTCGGCGAACAAGTCAGAGCCTTTGACGTGGATGTTGCATTCCGCTCGCTGTCGTCGATCTTTTTCTCGTTGCTTTTCAACGGTCAGTAGCACCTTGACGTCCACCACCTGATCAAAGTGCCGGGTAATCCGGTCGAGCTTGCCAGTCACGTAGCTGCGCAGCGCCGGGGTCACTTCAAGGTGATGTCCACTGATCGTCAAATTCATAAAGAGCCTCCTGTTGCTCACGGGAAAAAGACCCGGGCCTGCACTAGCGCCGGGCCATGACGAAACCGTTTAACGCACAGACACTATGCGCCCGGCGTGGACGCTTTGCAACCCATAACCTGTTGCCAGTGGTTGCGAAGCGGGGCCGGGTCGTCGCGGCGGCCTCAAGCTTGGGCGCCGGGCTTGATGGGCGTTGCGTCGCCGTGTAGGCGCAAATGGCGCACCGCAACAATGGCCAATACGGCCGCCGCACACGCCAGCAAGCCCGACATGCCGTAGTGCGTGACGTGCCCTGCCGCATCGCGCGCAATGAGGTGCCCACCGACAAAAGCTGCTGCGGCCATGGACGCTGATTGAACCGCCCCATTAAGCGACATGAAACTGCCGCGCATAGCCGGTTGCGCGGCGGCGCCGACGATGGCCATACCGGGAATCATTCGCCCGCTCAAGAACACAAAAAGCAAGGTGGTGACCACCAGCACCGCCCACAGCGGCCAACCGGTACCGCTAAATGTGAGCCCCAGCGTGGGCAGGCAAGTCAGCAACGCAAGCGCCACAAACATGCGCTGCTTGCCCACGCGGTCTGTCAGGCGCCCGATGATCGGCGCACTGATCAGCGTGGCCAGCCCCCCGACCAGATACACCAGGAGTACCTGCGCCACGGTGACCCCGTGGTTGGCCTGAATCGCAATCGTGATGTAGGGGATCACCACAAAACCGGCAAACATCAGCAGCACGGTAAAACCCAAGGCTTTGAGATGGTTGCGGTCGGCCAACACCTCGGCCACGTTGGCCCAAGCCGAGCCCTGTCTTGGCGCCTGCAGATGGCCCCGCAGGGGCGGCAAGCTGAATAGCGCCAAGCCCCACACCAGCGCCGATACGGCGGCGATAAAGAAAAACGGCATGTGCCAGTCCCAGGTGGCGGCCAACCACAGGCCCAGCGGCACACCCGCCACGGTGGACAGCGAAAAGGCGCTCATCAAGGTGGCGGTGGCGCGGCCGCGCCGTTCAAACGGCACCACATCGGCCACGATGGTTTGCGCCAGGGCCGACAACACCCCGCCAAAGATGCCAGCCGCCACACGCGCAGCCAGCAGTTGCTCATGGGTCTGAGCCAAGCCGCAGGCCAGCGTAGCCAGCGCAAACAGGGCGTACAGCACCAGCAGCAAGCGCTTGCGACCCACCCGATCAATAAAGGCCATGGCGGCCAGACCCGACACACCCGCGGCCAAGGTGTAGGCCGACACCAGTGCGCCGAACTGCGCATCTGAAATGGCAAACAGCCGGGTGAGCTGAGGGCCCAGCGGCATCATGATCATGAAGTCCAAAATGTGGGTGAACTGCACCCCCGCCAAGGCCAACAACAAGGTGCGTTCGCGCGCCGCAGACAAGGGCGCGCCCAGAGCAGAAAGAGTCGTCATCTGCGCATCATCGCGCATGGGCCCCGCCAGCGCGGTCGGTGCCGTCACTCACGCATCGGCTGGCCTACACTTGGACGCATGTTCAACGTGTTTTCTTTGGCCAACGGGCGGCTGTTCCAGGAAGAGATTGATTCCCTGGAAGACCTGTCTCGCTTCTCGCCAGTGTGGGTGGATTTGGAAGCCCCCACCCCGGAAGAAAAAGCCTGGGTGAAGCAGTACTACGGTCTGTCAATTCCCGATGACGCGATGGACGAAGACATCGAGGAATCGGCCCGTTTTTATGAGCAAGACAACGGCGACTTGCACATTCGCAGTGACTTTCTGATCGCTGACGACGACGCGCCCCGCACCGTTCGGGTGGCCTTCATCCTGAACCTGCAAAACGCGGCTCTTAAAAGTCACGGGGTGCTGTTTTCGATACACGATGAAGACGTGCCCTCATTTCGGCTGTTGCGCCTGCGGGCGCGCCGCGCGCCGGGCTTGATTGAAGACTGCAAAGACGTCTTGCTCAAGCTGATGGACGCCGACGCCGAGTACTCAGCCGACACCCTCGAAGGCATCTACGACGAGCTTGAGCGGGTGAGCAAACAGGTGCTGTCGGGTGATGTGACCGATGAGCTGGCTAGCCAGGTGCTGGCTGACATTGCGCGCCAAGAAGACTTAAACGGCCGCATCCGCCGCAACGTCATGGACACCCGCCGCGCATTGAGCTTCATGATGCGTAGCCGCATGCTGGGCGCCGAGCAATTTGAAGAGGCCCGGCAGTTGCTGCGCGACATTGAATCGCTGGACAACCACACCGCCTTCTTGTTTGAGAAGATCAACTTCTTGATGGACGCCACGGTGGGTTTCATCAACATCAACCAAAACAAGATCATCAAGATCTTCTCGGTGGCCAGCGTGGCGCTGCTGCCGCCCACCTTGATTGCTAGCCTGTACGGCATGAACTTCAAGTTCATGCCCGAGTTGGATCAGCCCTGGGGCTACCCCTACGCCTTGGCGCTCATGGTGGCCAGCGCGCTAGTACCGATGTGGTACTTCCGCCGCCGGGGCTGGCTGAAGTAGCCCGCCGCAGTTGTAGACAAAGTTAGCCTCTTTCGCCCTATTTGATTGCCTTAGCAGCTACAAATGTTGTATCAGATGGCGAATCAAGCTCAGTGAGGCCGGGCGCGCCACCTGGGCCACAAACTGGGTGAAGTCGCCGTGCGCTGCGTCGTCGGCCCGATCTGAAATACATCGCACCATGGCCATGGGCACAGCATAGTCCGCACAGACTTGGGCCACGGCTGCACCTTCCATTTCAACCGCCAAGGCATCGGGCAGCGCAGCGCGCAAAGCGGCGCTCTCGGCGGCCGTGCTCACAAACCGGTCGCCACTGACCACGAGGCCTTGATGCAGGCGCGCTGTAGGCGGCAGCGGGCCCGCAGCGGCACCTGCTGTTGGAGCCAGCGTGGCCCTGGCGGCCCACACCAACGCATCACTCAAAGTGGTGTCGCACGGCCAGCGTGAAACGCCGGTGAGCGGCACCTCAAAGCGCGGAAACAGCGGAGACGCGTCCATGTCGTGTTGCAGCACCGCCGTAGCGACCACGACATCGCCCAGCCGCACACCATCGCCCACACCTCCGGCCACACCGGTCAAGACCACCGCGCGCACACCGAAATGCTCGATCAAGGTGGTTGCGGTGGTGGCTGCAGCCACTTTGCCCACCCGCGCCAGCACCGCCACCACGGCGTGGCCCCACAAGCGCCCGCAATAAAACACCCGGTTGGCCCGCGCCACGATGCGCGCATCCACCATATCGGCCAGGACGGCGTCCAGCTCCTCCGGCAGGGCGGCCATCAAGCCCAGTGGGGCCCTCATGTGGGTGTGGCGCGCCGCAGCTCGGCCTGCAGAGCCTGATCCAGATCCCGCCATGCGGCCTCAAGTACCTGCAGGACACTGCGGCCGTCTAAGCCATCACCGGCACGCTCAATGGTCTCGCACAGATGGGCAAGCTCCATAGCGCCCACCGAGCGTGACGCCGACTTGATCTTGTGGGCCACCTGCATCGCCACTCGGGTGTCTTGCTCTCTAAGGGCCGCCAACAGTTGCTCAACCAGCGGACGCGCTGACTGGGCGTATTCGTGCACAAACTCGTTCACGGTGTCGTCGTCATCGCCCACCAGTTCGCGCAGTTTGGCGATGTCTAATACGGACTGTGCGTGTCGGGCTTCATCGGCTATCAGCAGCTGGCGTTTGCCGAAGCCCTGCAGGTCTTGTAGCGGCAGCAAGTCTTGCGGCGCTGGTAGACCGCCCACGGCACTGGTCGTGCTCAACGCCGCCGACTGCGACACCAGGGCGCTGAAGTCGGAGTCTTCAGCCTCACCCATAAGCGCATGGGTTGCCTTGCGCGGCATCCAGCGTCGCAACGCGCGCTTGAGCTCTTGCAACTGAATGGGCTTGGTCAGGTATTCGTCAATGCCCGCTTGCTGCGCCACCAGGGCCTCGCCCTTGAGCGCATTGGCCGTCAACGCCAACAGCGGCGTGCGCACAGTCGGTGTGCGCGCCGCTTCAGTCGCTCGAATGGCGCGGGCCAGCCCATAGCCGTCCAAACGTGGCATGTGCAGATCGGTGATCACCAATGCATATCCGCCTTGCTCCCACAAGGCCAAAGCTTCGGCACCGTCCACCGCCATTTCGGCGCTCTGCCCCAGCAAAGCCAGCTGGCGCTGCAGTACCTTGCGGTTGACGGGTTCGTCCTCAGCCACCAGGATCAACTGGCCAGCGGCTCGTGCATCGTCGGTCGTCATCGTGGCCGAGGGATTGGGCGGTGGCTCGGCCTCTTCGGCCGACACGCTGGTGGGTGGTGACGACCGTCCGCCCACCACGCTGGCAGCGCGCACCAGCGACTGCTGGCGGTAGCCTTCCAAGAGGCCCGTGTCGGGGCCGATCAGGCGCACGTTGGATCGGCGCCCGCCCAACACCAACAAATGCCGCATGCCGAGTCGCTCGGGCCAATCGAGTCGCCAGCGTTCGTAGACATGGGCGGGGTCGCCGTGGAGCAAATGCAGCAACAAAGCGGGTTCGCGCTCTTCAGTGGGCTGCTGGCCCCACCAGGCTTTGGCCGCGGCCGGGCGCAGCAAATGCGTTTGGGCGCCAGCAGCGTTGAGCAGGGCCTGAACATCGACCGCCCGCGCAGCCTCAATGCCCGACCCAGCGCTTTGCACCACGCCAATGCGCTGTCCAAAAAGCGCCAGCTTGTCCGGCCACGCGGCCACCACTGGCGGCGCTGCGCGCATGGGCACCACCAGGCTGAAGCGGGCGCCCTTGCCCACTTCGCTGTGCACCAAGATGTCACCGCCCATCTGCTGGGCAATGCGCCGCGAAATGGCTAGCCCCAGCCCCGTACCACCAAAGCGCCGGGTGGTAGAACGCTCCGCCTGAGTGAAGGGCTGAAACAACGTAGCCAGCACCTCAGGCGTCATGCCGATGCCTTCGTCGCTCACATGCACCGCCATCTGCCCAGGTGCCCCAGGGGCCAGTTGCACGGCCACGCGGCCCCAGCGGCCGGGTGTGCCTGCGCCAAACTTCACTGCGTTGCCCACCAAGTTGTTGAGCACCTGTCGCAGCCGGGTGGGGTCTGCCATGACCCGCGCGGGCATGGCCGGGTGCACATGCACATGCACCAACACATGGCGCTTGGCAGCGACGGGCACCAGTGTTTCAACCACGGCTTCGAGCGTGTCCACCAGATGCACGGGCACCATTTCCAGGTCCAGCCGCCCCGCTTCGATCTTGGAGAAGTCCAAGATGTCATCAATCAGGCTCAGCAGCGAAGAAGCCGAGTCGCGAATGGTGTTCACGGCGTCTGCCTGATCCGCAGCCAGACTGCTGTGGGCCAGCACTTCGGCCATCCCGAGCACGCCGTTCATGGGCGTACGTATTTCGTGGCTCATGGTGGCCAAAAAGGCCGACTTGGCGCGGCTGGCGGCCTCGGCCGCGTCTACCGCATCGCGCAAGGCTGCCTGCACCCCCTTTTGCGCCCCAATATCCACCGCCACGCCTACTAACCCCACGATACGGCCATCGGCATCCCGCAGGGGCGACTTGCGCATCAACAACGTGGAAGTCACTCCGTTGGATTCATGCACAAACTCGTACTCCACCGTTTCGCCGCTCGCGAGCACCCGCGTTTCCATCTCGTGATGCAGCGCACGATCGTGCTCGGCAAAGTGTGCGGTGCGCCCAAGCACTTCGGCCTGCGTCTGCTGCATTTCGCGCAGCGCGGCTTGGTTGACTTTGGTATAGCGGCGCTCCAAGTCCTTGGTTATGACGGGCAGCGGGATGGTGTTGAACAAGGCATCAATCAAGGCCAGATTGCGGCGCACCTGCAGCTCCGCCTCCACCCGCTGGGTGACGTTTTGCCCGACCCCACGGTAGCCGAGGAACCGGCCATCAGGCGCAAAGCGCGGTGCCCCATCGATCTGCACCCATTTGGGCTCGGCTCCTGGGAAATAGGTGCGATAGATCACGCCCTTGAACTCTTCCCGGCGGTCCATCACCGCGTGGAGTGGCGTCCAGCCGCCTTCGGGTGGATCAAACCATTGCACCTCGTCACGCCGCTGGCCGACGATGAGCGGCAAGCGCTGGTTGGCGCTACCCCATTTGCCCACCTCGACATCTTCGTCAGAATACCGATGCTGGTCGTCAGTGACCCAAAAGAAATCAGCCGCTAACCGTGCGAGCACTTCCCAGCGTTGCTCGCGCTCACGCTGTTCGGTGATGTCGATGAACAAGCTCACGAAATGCAAGGCGCGGCCTTGTGCGTCGCGTTCAGTGGCGCGCCCGCGCACCAGCATCCAGCGCCAAGAGCCATCTGCATGCCGAATGCGCAATTCCAGCGCGAGGGTACCAAGCTCACCCCTGAAATGGCTGCGAATGGCTGCGTCGGTGGGCTGCTGATCGTCAATGTGACAACGCGCCAACCACTTTTCTGACCGCACTTGGTCCCAATGCAGCGGCGGGTCGCCCAGCATGTGGGCAAATCGGGCGTTGCCCGTGAGGCGGCGCTCCTGCAGATTCCACTCAAGCACGCCCGTGTCAGAGCTGTCTATCACGCCTTGCAAACGGGCCTGTTGCCGCTGCAGCGCCAGCGTCATTTGCTGTGCTTGGCCCGTGGCGCGCAAGCGGCCGAGCAAGATCAACCAGACCAGCGCAGCCACCACGCCCGTAATCAACAGCGCGCCCAGGCCATAGATCACGATGCGCAAACGGCTGACCTGGGGCGCATAGGCACGGGTAGCGCTTAGCACCAGCTCAAACTTGCGCTCGCCCACTTCGAACAACCAAGGCACCGGCGCCGGTTCTGGTGACCAGCGCTGCAGCCACACGGCCAGCGGGGCGAGGGGTGAGGTCAAGGCCCCTTGGCCAGAGAACAGCACCCGGGCTTGATCGGCCCGGTCTACATCAGACCATTGCAGGCTGACCTGATCGCTGAGCTGCGAGCGCTGCTCGCTCGCAACCGTCGCCATATCGAGCAGCGCAAACAAGGTGAACCAGTGTGCCGCCTCGCGTTCAGACTCGGTCCCTGTGGGCATGTCTGGGCGCAACACCGGCTGCAGCAACAACTTGGCCGTCAGCGCACGTCCGTTGTGCTGCATCTCAAATGAATGGCTCAGCGCGCTGCGGTCGCCGCGCACGGCTTGCAGCAAAAGATCATGCACTGAAGCTTGCGAGGCCAGATCAAATCCCAGCACGGGGCTTGGCACCGATTTGGGTTCGAAGTACTTCACGACCCAAGCTGTCGGTCGGTCGCTGATGGGCGCGACAGCAAACGCGGGGGCACCCTCTGCGCGGCGTTTGTCCACCCAGGTGGGCAGTTGGTCCCGCGGCACCCGCTCCACCAGGCCAAACCCGAGCGCCCCGGGAAACTCGCGCGCCAGATCGCGCGAGGCGACATAGCGGCCGAACGATCTCGCATCAAATGCTCGTCCGTCCGTGAGCGCGACACCCCGAGCACCGTTTAAACCGTATCGGGCCACCTGGAGCTGCCACGTCAAGCTGCGAGTGACGCGCCGCGCATCTTCGATCAGATTGGCGTGCAGCTCGGCCTCAACCGCCTGTTGTGCCGCACGCACCGCCCACCAAGTGAGCGCTGATCCCAACAGCGCAATACCAAGGACCAAGCCGATGCTGATGCGCTTTAAGCGCGCGTCCAGCGGCAGCTTTGATTCAACCTTCATGCCGCAATGATGTCAGATATCGTGCGGCAGAACGCTGCTGGACCGGATTGCCCGGGCCCCTCGCCCGCAGCATTCAATCTGCGCAGCCTGCGCCACCGAAAACGGCTTACTTCTTGTCGCGCAGCTCGCGCCGCAGGATTTTGCCCACCGGTGTTTTGGGCATTTCGGTGCGGAACTCCACCACCTTGGGCTGTTTGTAGCCGGTGAGGTTGGCGCGGCAAAACTCACGCACCTGCGCTTCAGTGAGCGCCGGGTCTTTCTTGACGATGACCAGCTTGACGGCTTCGCCCGATTTCTCATCGGGCACACCCACCACCGCGCATTCGAGCACGCCGTCGAGCTTGGCCACCACGTCTTCCACCTCGTTGGGGTAGACGTTGAAGCCGCTGACCAGCACCATGTCTTTTTTGCGGTCAACGATTTTGAAGTAGCCGTTTTCGTCCATCACGCCAACGTCGCCGGTGCGGAAGAATCCGTCGGGCGTCATCACCTTGGCGGTTTCATCGGGCCGCTGCCAATAGCCTGCCATCACCTGCGGGCCACGGATGCAGATTTCACCCGGCTCGCCCATGGCCACATCACGGTCGTCGTCGTCGCGGATCACGACTTCGGTGTTGGACACCGGCAGGCCGATGGTGCCGGTGAACTCGGGCGTGTCAGGCCGGTTGCTCACGG
The DNA here is from genome assembly GCA_013297985.1 of Comamonadaceae bacterium. Classification (GTDB taxonomy): domain Bacteria; phylum Pseudomonadota; class Gammaproteobacteria; order Burkholderiales; family Burkholderiaceae_C; genus JAAFIY01. The sequence goes on from JAAFIY010000012.1 coordinate 44,219, forward strand.
CCACCGGCGAGGTCTCCGACAGCCCATAGCCTTCTGCGATGGGGCAGCCAGTTGCTTTCAACCACCGCTCGGCCACCGCACGCTGCACCGCCATGCCGCCGCCGTTGCTGATGACCAGCTTGGACCAATCCACAGTGCCAAAGTCAGGGTGCGCCATCAAGCCCGCATACAGCGTATTCACCGCCGGCATGATGTTGGGCACGAAGGTTTTCAGCTCTTTCAAAAAGCCCGGAATGTCGCGCGGGTTGGCGATCAGCAGGCAGTTCATACCCAGCCGCGTACCCATCATGGCGCACACGGTAAAGGCAAAGATGTGATACAGCGGCAGCGCGGCCACGATGCGAATGGGCTCGTTACCCACCTTGGCCAAAGCTGGCCCTACCCAGGCTTCGACCTGCAGCAAGTTGGCTACCAGGTTGCGATGCAGCAGCGTGGCGCCTTTGCTAACGCCAGTGGTGCCGCCGGTGTATTGCAGCACCGCCACGTCGTCGGCCTTCAGGGCCGGCGTGGTCATGGGCTTGCCGGTGCCTGCAGCCACTGCGGCGTTGAACTTGACGTGCCCCGCCAAGGCGTAGGCAGGCACCATCTTGCGTTTGTTGCGCACCACGTAGTTGACCAGCGTGCCCTTGACCAGGCCCAGCATGTCGCCCATGGCAGCCACCACCACGTGCTTGACTGGCGTTTGCGCCTGCACGGCTTCAAGTGTGGTGGCGAAGTTCTCCAAGATGACGATGGCCTTGGCGCCCGAATCCTTGAGCTGATGCTCTAGCTCACGCGGGGTGTACAAGGGGTTCACATTCACCAGCACCAAGCCCGCACGCAAGATGCCAGCCACCGCCACGGGGTACTGCGGCACGTTGGGCATCATCACTGCCACGCGGTCGCCTTTGGCCAAGCCCAGCGACTGCAAATAGCCCGCAAAGGCGCGCGATTGGCTGTCAATCTGCGCATAGCTCACCTGCTTGCCCATGAAGGTGTAGGCCACGCGGTCGGCGTACTTTTTGTAGCTCTCGTCGAGCATGGCCACCAAGTTGGGGTAGCGGTTGACATCGATGTCGGCAGGCACGCCGGGGCCATAGCTTTTGAGCCAGATGCGTTCGACGGGGGCGTTCATGATGGGAAAGTCTCCTGCTACAAAATCAATAGCTGCTTAGGCAGATAAACAGGGCGTATACGCCCAAATCGATCCACAGGCGGGCAATCGGCCAGGCCGTGGCTGCGCCTACTCCACGGCCTTGACCATGTCTTCGACCACCTTCTTGGCGTCGCCAAACACCATCATGGTTTTGTCCATGTAGAAGAGCTCGTTGTCCAGCCCGGCGTAACCCGCAGCCATTGAGCGTTTGTTGACGATCACCGTCTTGGCCTTGTAGGCCTCCAAGATCGGCATGCCGTAAATGGCGCTGCCTTTGATGAGCGCGGCCGGGTTCACAACGTCATTGGCGCCCAAGATGATGGCCACGTCGGCCTGACCAAACTCTGCGTTGATGTCTTCCATCTCAAACACCTGGTCGTAAGGCACTTCAGCCTCAGCCAGCAACACGTTCATGTGGCCCGGCATGCGGCCCGCCACGGGGTGAATGGCGTATTTCACCGTGACGCCCTTGCTGTGCAGCTTGTGGGCGAGTTCTTTTACGGCGTGCTGGGCACGCGCCACCGCCAGGCCGTAGCCCGGCACGATGATGACCGTCTCAGCATTACCCAAGATGAATGCCGCGTCGTCTGCGCTGCCGCTCTTGGCAGCGCGCTGCACCGCGCTGCCTGCAGCAGCCGCACCCGCGTCACCCCCAAAGCCACCCAAGATGACGTTGAAAAACGAGCGGTTCATGGCCTTGCACATGATGTAGCTCAGGATCGCGCCCGAGCTGCCCACCAAGCTGCCCGCAATGATCAGCATGCTGTTATTCAGGCTAAAGCCAATGCCCGCAGCCGCCCAGCCCGAGTAGCTGTTAAGCATGCTCACCACCACCGGCATATCGGCGCCGCCAATGGGGATGATGATGAGCACGCCCAGCACAAAGCTCAAAGCCAGCATCACAAAGAACGCCGTCCAGTTCTCAGTAACGGCAAAGGCAATGCCCAGCCCTAGCGTGGCCAAGCCCAGCACCAAATTAAGAATGTGCTGGCCACTGAAAGTGACCGGAGCGCCTTGAAACAAGCGGAACTTGTACTTGCCCGACAGCTTGCCAAATGCAATCACGCTGCCGCTAAAGGTGATGGCACCAATCGCCCCGCCCAGAAACAACTCAAACTTGTTACCAAAGGGGATGGGTGTGCCCTTGGTGGTGATGCCAAAGGCCCAGGGCTCGGCCACCACCGCCACCGCGATGAACACCGCCGCCAAGCCAATCATGCTGTGCATAAAAGCCACCAGCTCGGGCATCTTGGTCATCTCGACCCGCTGCGCCATCAGCGTGCCCGCCGTGCCGCCCACCAACAGGCCACCCAGCACATAGGCCATGCCCAAGCCCGCGCCACCGCCGCTCAACTTAACGATGAGCGCAGCCGTGGTCAGCACGGCAATGGCCATGCCCACCATGCCAAACAAGTTGCCCCGAATGGAAGTGGTGGGGTGGCTTAAACCTTTGAGCGCCTGAATAAAACAGACGCTGGCCACCAAATACAGCAGGGTGACGATGTTGAGCGACATCAGTGCTTCTCCCCAGTGGCGTCAGCGGCTTTGGCGGGGCGTTCTTTTTTCTTGAACATCTCCAGCATGCGCCGCGTGACCAAGAAGCCACCGAACACATTGACGGCGCACAGCGCCACCGCCAAGACGCCCATGGTTTTGCCCAGGCCGGTTTCGGTGAGCGCGGCGGCCAGCATGGCGCCCACAATCACGATGGCCGACACCGCATTGGTTACCGCCATCAGCGGCGTGTGCAAGGCGGGTGTAACCGTCCACACCACGTGGTAGCCCACGTAGATGGCCAGCACAAAAATGATCAGGTTGGTGATGGTGGGACTGACGATGTCCATAGCCGCTTGAATCCTTGGGTGTCAACGCGTGGGGTTTGCGTCGGCGTTGTCGAACACTACAAATTTGATAGCTGCCCAGAGCCTAAAACAGGCCGCTTCAGGCCTTTCGGGTGACTTGTCCGCCTTGGGTAACCAAGCAGGCCGCTACGATGTCGTCGTCCATGGGCACTTGCAAGGTGCCGTCTTTGGGCAGCACCAGCTTCAAAAAGTCCAGCACGTTGCGGGCGTACAGCGCCGAGCTGTCGCAGGGCACCAGCGCCGGGATGTTGGTTTCGCCCACCAGCGTGACACCCGCCACGCGGGCGACTTGGCCTGCCACCGTCAGCGGGCAGTTGCCGCCGGGGCCGCCGTGCGGACCCACCGCACCGCGGCCTGCAGCCATGTCCACAATGACCGAGCCCGCCTTCATGCTGTGCACCATGTCAGCCGTGATCAGCGTGGGCGCCGCGCGGCCCGGAATGAGGGCAGTGGAGATCACCACATCGGCCTGCGCCACGCGCTTGGCCACTTCCAGCTGTTGGCGTGCCAGCCAACTCGGCGGCATGGGGCGGGCATAGCCACCCACGCCCACGGCGGCCTCTTTTTCTTCGGCCGTCTCATAGGGCACATCAATGAATTTGCCGCCCAAGGATTCAATTTGTTCTTTCACGCTGGGGCGCACGTCAGATGCTTCGATCACCGCGCCCAGCCGCTTGGCCGTGGCAATGGCCTGCAGCCCGGCAACGCCCACGCCCAAGATCACCACCCGAGCGGCCTTGATGGTGCCTGCGGCCGTCATCAACATAGGAAACAGCTTGGGGTAGTAGTTGGCGGCCATCAGCACCGCCTTGTAGCCTGCAATGTTGGCTTGGCTTGACAACACGTCCATGCTCTGCGCACGGGTGGTGCGCGGCGCGGCCTCGAGCGCGAAGCCGGTGGCGCCGGTGGCTGCCAGCGCGGCCAGGCCTTCGGCATTGAAGGGCTCCAACATGCCCAGCACGGCGCTGCCTGGCTTGATATGCGGCAGTTCAGCCGCTTGCGGCGCGCGCACCTTGAGCACCAAGTCGCAGCCCCAGGCGCCTGCGGCGTCGGTGATTTCAGCGCCTGCAGCGGTGTAAGCCTCGTCGGTAAAACTGGCCTGCAGCCCAGCACCCGCCTGCACCCGCAGCGTGTGGCCTTGGGCTTTGAGTTTTTTGGTGGTCTCGGGGGTAAAAGCCACCCGGGTTTCGCCCGCTAGAGTCTCAGCAGGCACGCCGATCAGCATATGGGCGCTCCCTTGTCGTGTATTTGTTGCAAACTGACGGGAAGCTTACCGGACATTCCACCCACTTTTGCGGGGGCTTCACTTATGGCTTTCCTTAAATCAATGCGCTGTCACTGGCGCGCGCTGGGTGCGGCCGCGCTGGCGGCTTTGTGCTTGACGAGCACCGGGGCGTATGCCGCGCCCGCCACCGACGCGGCATCGGTCGAAGCCGATGCGCTCACCATGGTCAACCTGCGCCGCGCCCAGGTCGGCCTGCCCGCTTGGGCATTCAATGCCCAGTTGCAAGCCGCGGCTCGGGGGCATTCCAACTACCTCGCGCTCAACAACCTGACCGGGCACGTTCAGAACCCCACGCAGTTTCCCAACGGCTTTACCGGCAGCAGCGTGGGCACGCGGGTCAACGCCAGCGGCTACC
>JAAFIY010000120.1 GCA_013297985.1 Comamonadaceae bacterium
CAGCGCATCCAAGCCGATTTCATGCGCGATGCCGCCGAGATTTGGAACCAAGGCCTGCAGGCCAAACCCGTGGTGGGCGACCGCCGCTTTGCCAGCGATGCCTGGGCCAAAAACCCAGTGGCCGGTTTTGCGGCCCAGATGTATCTACTGCAAACCCGCGCCCTGATGCAATTGGCCGACGCCGCCCAAGGCGACGCCAAAACCCGCGCCCGCCTGCGCTTTGCGGTGGAGCAGTGGGCCGCCGCCAGCGCGCCCAGCAACTACATGGCGCTCAATGCCGACGCCCAAGCCAAAGCGCTGCAAACCAAAGGCGAAAGCATTGCCAAAGGCGTGCAAAACCTGCTGCACGACATGAGCCAAGGCCATGTGTCGATGACGGACGAAAGCCAATTTGAAGTGGGCCGCAACGTGGCCACCACCGAAGGCGCGGTGGTGTTTGAAAACGAGCTGTTTCAGCTGCTTGAATACAAACCGCTCACGCCCACGGTGCACGAGCGGCCGTTTTTGATGGTGCCGCCGTGCATCAACAAGTTCTACATCTTGGACCTTCAACCGGCCAATTCGCTGATTCGCTACGCCGTGGCCCAGGGCCACCGCACCTTTGTGGTGAGCTGGCGCAACCCCGACAGCAGCCTGGCCCATGTGAGCTGGGACGACTACATCGAAAAAGGCGCCATCCGCGCCATTGAAGTCACCCGCGAGGTGTGCGGCGCCCCCCAAATCAACGCCCTGGGCTTTTGCGTGGGCGGCACGATTTTGGCCACTGCCTTGGCGGTGTTGGCCGAGCGCGCGGGCATTGAGCCCGCTGTTGAAGCCCCGAAAGCCAAAACCGCCGCTGCGCCCGCCAAACGGGCCAAAGCAGCTACCAAAACTGTAGCGTTTGACGATCGCATGCCGGTGGCCAGCGCCACGTTTTTAACCACGCTGTTGGACTTCACCGAAACCGGCGTGTTGGACATCTTTATTGACGAGGCGTTTGTCAAGTTCCGCGAAACCCAAATGGGCCAAGGCGGCCTGATGCCCGGGCGTGACTTGGCCATGACGTTTAGCTTTCTGCGCCCCAATGACTTGGTGTGGAACTACGTGGTGGGCAACTATTTAAAAGGCGAAACCCCGCCGCCGTTTGATTTGCTGTACTGGAACTCTGACGCCACCAACCTGCCGGGCCCCATGTACGCCTGGTATTTGCGCCACCTGTATCTGCAAAACGAAATGGTGCAGCCGGGCAAGCTAAAAGTAGCGGGCTCGCCCATTGACCTGCGCCGCATTCGCATCCCCAGCTATATCTACGGTTCGCGTGAGGACCACATCGTGCCCATTCAAGCGGCCTACGCCAGCACCCACCATTTGGGCGGCCCCATGCGTTTTGTGATGGGTGCGTCAGGCCACATTGCAGGCGTGATCAACCCGCCTGAAGCCAAAAAGCGCAGCCACTGGACCAGCGACAAGGCCACGTTTGCCGACAACCTGGAGGGCTGGCTAACCACCGCTACCGAACACCCTGGCAGCTGGTGGACCGATTGGGCCGCCTGGCTGGCCCAGCACGGCGGCGCCCGCAAGCCCGCGCCCAAGCGCCTGGGCGGGGGCGGGCACAAAGCAGCGGAAGCCGCACCGGGCCGCTACGTGGCCGCCAAAGCCTGACGCTTCTCAAACACAACCTCTACACACTCAACTGGAGCCAACCATGCAAGACATCGTGATCGTCGCCGCCGCCCGCACGGCGGTAGGCAAATTTGGCGGCAGCCTGGCCACCGTGGCCGCGCCCAAGTTGGGCGCCGCCGTGATTGCCGATTTGCTCAAACGCACCGGCGTGGCGCCTGATGCGGTGGGCGAAGTGATCTTGGGCCAGGTGCTGGCCGCAGGCAGCGGCCAAAACCCCGCACGCCAAGCGCTGATGGCCAGCGGCCTGGCCAAAGAAACCCCCGCGCTCACCATCAACGCGGTGTGCGGCAGTGGCCTAAAAGCGGTGATGCTGGCCGCCCAAGCGGTGCAAGCCGGCGACAGCGACATCGTGATTGCGGGTGGCCAAGAAAACATGTCAGCCGCGCCCCACGTGCTCTTGGGCAGCCGCGACGGTCAGCGCATGGGCGACTGGAAAATGGCCGACAGCATGATCGTCGACGGCCTGTGGGACGTGTACAACCAGTACCACATGGGCATTACCGCCGAGAACGTGGCCAAGCAATACGGCATCAGCCGCGATATGCAAGACGAGCTGGCCCTGGCCAGCCAAACCAAGGCCATTGCGGCCCAAGAGGCAGGCAAGTTCAAAGACGAGATCGTGCCCATCCACATTCCCCAGCGCAAAGGCGACGCGCTGGTGTTTGACGCCGACGAATACCCCAACCGCAAAACCAACGCCGCCGCCCTGGCGGGCCTGAAGCCCGCGTTTGACAAAGCCGGTGGTGTGACGGCAGGCAACGCATCAGGCATTAACGACGGCGCCGCCGCGGTGATGGTGATGAGCGCCGCGCACGCCGCCAAGCTGGGCCTAAAGCCCCTGGCGCGCATTGCCAGCTATGCCACCAGCGGCTTGGACCCGGCCTACATGGGCATGGGCCCGGTGCCCGCCAGCACCAAAGCGCTGCAGCGCGCGGGCTGGAAAGCGGCCGACCTTGATCTGCTGGAAATCAACGAAGCCTTTGCCGCCCAAGCCTGCGCAGTCAACCAGCAAATGGGCTGGGACACGAGCAAGGTGAATGTGAACGGCGGCGCCATTGCCATTGGCCACCCCATTGGCGCATCGGGCTGCCGCATCTTGGTGACGCTGCTGCACGAAATGCAAAAGCGAGGCGCCCAACGCGGCATTGCCAGCCTGTGCATTGGCGGCGGCATGGGCGTGGCGCTGACGGTAGAGCGTGCCTGAGCCCGCAGGCGAAAGACTTAAACCCAACAGGCCGCTAGCGCCCTGTTTATAAGCGCAAGCAGCTATCAATTAAATAGCAACACGACTGGAGACCCAAAAAATGAGCAACGGAAAAATCGCATACGTCACGGGTGGCATGGGTGGCATTGGCACCGCCATTTGCCAGCGCCTGCATCAAGACGGCTTTAAAGTGATTGCAGGCTGCGGCCCCACCCGCGACCACGCCAAGTGGATCGGCGAACAAAAGGCCCTGGGCTACACCTTCCACGTGAGCGTGGGCAACGTGGCCGAATGGGAAAGCACGGTAGACGCCTTTGCCAAGGCCAAAGGCGAGCATGGCCCCATCGATGTGTTGGTGAACAACGCGGGCATCACCAAAGACCGCATGTTTCTAAAAATGACTCGCGAAGACTGGGACGCCGTCATTTCCACCAACCTCACCAGCATGTTCAACGTCACCAAACAAGTGGTGCCCGACATGGTGGAACGCGGCTTTGGCCGCATCATCAATATCAGCTCAGTCAACGGCGAAAAAGGCCAAGCGGGCCAAACCAACTATTCAGCCGCCAAAGCGGGCATGCACGGCTTTACCATGGCCCTGGCGCAAGAGCTGGCAGGCAAGGGCGTGACGGTGAACACTGTCAGCCCTGGCTATATCGGCACCGACATGGTCAAAGCCATTCGCCAAGACGTGCTGGACAAAATCGTGGCCACCATTCCGGTGAAGCGCTTGGGCGAGCCGAGTGAGATCGCATCCATCATTGCCTGGCTGGCGGGCAGTGAATCAGGCTATTCCACCGGGGCGGATTTCTCGGTGAATGGTGGCTTGCATATGGGGTGATGGCGGGTGTTGAGGCCCGGTTTTTGATTCGGGCTTCTTCAACGTCATGTAACGGGGCTTCGGCCCCGTTTTCGTTTCTGGTTGACGAGCTGGTTTGATGCCCCGGCTGGGCGCTGCCCGTTTGCTCAGCCAAGGGCAAGTGCGTACGTCGCGCCCCGTGGCCCGCCCGCAGCACCCGGCAGGGCCTTCTTCGTTTAACGACGACGGTTTGGCCGCACACGGCCAAACTGCCCTGCGATGCTCCCGGCCACAGGCCGCCGCAGAACTCGCCTAACGGCTCAAACACCTGCGGCGGACCCCTGCGGGGCAACCTGCGCCCGCTGCGCTTCTCGGCGTCATCGATGCACTTCGAAGGCCCTGTCGCGTGCTGCGGGCTGTTGGGTGTGGCGTGCTCAAGGCCAACTGGCTATCCTGCGTATGCCCTCTCGGTAGGTCCTGCGCAGATCCGGTGATGTTTGGCTGCGCAACGGATGGAGTGGGCATGACGCCAAGGCGTTGTGGCGCATGGTTGTGGTGCCTGTTAAACTGTGTGGATATACAGTATATGAGCACGAAGGCCGAAGCTCCATTGGGCTGCTGCAGTTTGCGGCGGATTGCTCGGGCGTGGTGTTATTTGCTAAAGTGCAGAACTGCCTGATAAATCAAGTTAGGCACCCGAAAGACTCCATGTCCACGTTCCCCACTAAATTCATGGCAACAGACTGGAACGACTATCAAGAGGAAGCTGCGGCGCTCTTTCGATCAATGGGGTTGGAAGCTTCAACCAATGTCACCGTACAGGGCGTAAGGACGAAGCATGCCGTTGATGTTGTCGTCAAGTCCCACCACGCAGGCTTTGATGTCACCTGGCTTGTTGAGTGCAAGCACTGGAACTCCCCAGTATCGAAGCTTCACGTCTTAGCACTGCGCGAAATCGTCTCGGACACGGGATCAGATCGTGGAATTCTGCTTTGCGAAGCCGGCTTCCAGAGCGGTGCCATCGAAGCTGCGAACCTAACTAACGTACAGGTAACGTCCCTCGAAAACGTTCGCGCTACCGCTGGCGGCGACATTGCTGCAATGCGCCTTAGAGAACTATTTGATCGAGTCGAATCCTGCCGAGTTCAATACTGGGATATTCCAAAGGTTGAAAGAATCGAAAAGGGTCTTCGATTTGACGTTACCGAATGGGGATATTCTGGGGCACGTGTCGTTGGAATCTGCGCCGACTTAATCAATCGCGCATTTCGGGGTGTCTACCCGTTTCGCCCTGACTCGTTTGAATCTTTGGTGGAGTTTGGCAAGGATCGGGAGTTCAAGTCAGCAAACGAAGTCATAGCGATCGTCGAGCCAATGATCGAAGTGCTGGAACACAAACTTGCCATTGCCCGGCCGCGCACGGGTGCCTAACCCCTCGCTCAAGCGGAGCGCCAACGGCAGGACGCCAGACCCGCGTGGCGGGCTTGGCTATCCTCCGCCACACGGGCCTGGCGTCCTGCCGCTGTCGCCCGCTTAACTCGAACGTTAGCTGTCTTTGAAAGTCTTCGGTAAGTGCCAACGAAGGGAAGCAGATTGCGATGTCCTCTCATGCTTTTCGATCCTTCAAGTACAACTTGGTTGATGTAGACAGGCTTCGCCAGTCCCACGGACTCCTTCATAACGGCGCTCAAGGAAGAAAAGGCCTTGGCCACATAACCCGCAGCGGCGTTGTGATGCTCTGTGCTTCATGGGAACACTACTGCGAATCCCTAATTCGAGAGTGCGCCGTGTACTATTGCAGTCAATTGGCTGGCCCACTGGATTTGCCGAAAATCACCCAAAAAGAACTTAGTAATGCTGTACGCTCTGCAAAGCATGAACTTCGTCCATTGCACCTAAGTGGCGATGGCTGGAAAGAGGTGTATCGCGATCACGTAAATGATGAGTTGGCTAATCTGCACACTCCAAAAAGCGGAAAATTAAATGATCACTTTCAAAGATTAATCGGGATTCCGAAGATTTCGAGCGCATGGGCTCTCGGAGAAAACCTGCTTGATGCATTTGTAACAGTAAGAGGCGATATCGCACATCAGGGTCGCCACGCTGACTACGTGACAATCGGCACACTGGGAATCTATAGAGATCAGGTTCGTCAATTTGCGGTAGAGACGGACAACCATGTTGCTGCTTTCATAAAGACCGCAACGCAGAAACCATACAAGCCGTGGAATGTGACCACATAGCCAGCTAACTATGCACTCAAGCCGATTGCTGAACAGGTTCTTCGCTCAAACCAAACTGTCGTGCCGCAACGGCTTAATGCGGCGTTAGGTGTCACAAAAGCAGCCACTGTGTGTTCATTCGCGAAGACGGGCGAACCCTGTCTGTGCCCGCGCACCGGCCCATCAAGCCGATCAATGTGCGCAAGTTCGTCGAATTGATCGATGGAGCGTGAACCATGAGCAAGCTCACTGACTACCCGTTTGAAGTGCGCCCCCTGTCTGCCGACGAGGGCGGCGGGTAATTGATTTCGTTTCCTGATTTTGCAGAGTGCATCTCAGACGGCGAGACTGTGGACGAGGCCATAGACAACGGCCGCGACGCGCTCAAGGCCACCATCGCCGCGCTCAAGTCCAAGAAGCTGCCGGTGCCTGCGCCCAACAGTGGCGGGGTGGCGTCGGGCAAGTTTGTGGCGCGTGTGCCCAAGACGGTGCATGCGCAGCTGGCAACGCGTGCCCGGGGCCGACGGTGTGTCGCTCAATGCGCTGGTGCTCACCTTTATTGCTCAGGGCTTGGGTGCAAGTGGCAGCAAGGCCCGCGCGCGGGGTGCGGCCTAAGCCCCCGGGTCGGCTGCTGGGATCACGGCATGGCGTCCACTCAGTTGCCCTACTGCTCTTCAAACCAAAATAGCCGCTACCGCCCTCAAACATTGCGTAAGCAGCTATTTATTTGATAGCAGTGCTGGCCGTGGACAGGTTGACCTGCGCCCCGCGTAGCCACGGCTGACCCGGCTGTGCTTGGTTCGTCGCGGCCGGGTGATCCTGGTCATGCTCAATTCGGGCGACAAGGCAACGCAAAAGCGCGATATCCGCCGGGCCGTGAAATGGGCCGGTTAACTCCGCGTTAGGCACCTCAGTTCCGGGTCGGCGAGCGTAAACTCTAAGCTAGACGTCGGAGTGATTTCATGACAGATCCAGTCGTAGAGCTTGCACAGCGGGGTCGAGCCCTGGACCCAAAGGCACGCGAACGCCTAGTTGATCTTCTGCTCGGCTCGTTTGAGGACAGCCGCGATCCTGAGGTCGACGAAGCCTGGCACCTGGAGATTCGAAAGCGCGTTGCCGCCTATGAACGCGGCGAAGCCGTCTTGTACGACGTAGAGGACGTGCTGGCGGAGGCCAAAGCTATCGCTCCATGATCCGGCTGCGGCTCGATGCGGCAGCGCGCGCTGAGTTCCTTCACGAGACTCGCTACTACGAAGCAACGCGACGCGGGACCGGGCGGCGATTCCGGACCGCAGTTGCTGAAGCGTTCGACACAGCACAGCGGGCACCCGAGACAGGAAGGCCGGACGAAGGCGGCTGTCGCAGACTTCGCGTCTCCGGGTTCCCCTTCTCGGTGGTCTACCGAGTGGAGTCAGATGAGATCGTGGTTTACGCCATCCGCCCAGACGCCAGAGAGCCGGGCTACTGGGTCAGTCGCGCGAGCGGGGTCTGACCCCAGTTTCCGCATTCACGCCGCCACCACCCGATTCTTCCCCGCCCGCTTGGCCAAATACATGGCCTGGTCGGCGCGCTTGATGGTTTCGGGGGCGGCTTCGCTTTCGCCCACTTGGGCCACACCGGCGCTGAAGGTGATCAGCACTTTTTCGTTCTCGCGCAGAAAGTAGCGGGTGGTGAGTTCGCGTTGCAGGCGCTGCATGGCCACCACCGCTTCATCCACGTTGGTGTCGGGCATCACGATCAAAAATTCTTCGCCGCCGTAGCGGGCCAGGGTGTCTTGGGGGCGGATGGTGCTGCGGGTGACTTCGGCCAGGTGCACCAGCGCTTTGTCGCCGGTGTCGTGGCCCATGGTGTCGTTGAGCTTTTTGAAGTTGTCGATGTCCAAAATCGCCACGCACCACTGTTGCTGCTTGCGCTGCATGGCTTTTACCTCGCGCTCCAGCGCTTCGTCCATGCCTTTGCGGTTGAGGGCGCCGGTTAGCGGGTCATGCCGCGCTTGGGCAGACGCTTTGTCTAGCTCGCGGTGCAGTTTGGCGATTTCGCCTTCGGCCTGTTTCACCCGCTCTTGCATGGCGGCCAAGTCTTCGCGCGTGGCTTTGGTGTCGCTGGCCATGGCGCGGGTGGCGTCAATTGCTTCTTGCAGCACGCTGCCCACTTCTTCAATGCTGCGCGCGCCGCTGATGCGCTTGGCCACGCCCTCAATCTTGGTTTGAAATTCGCCGCTTGAAGCCGTCATGGCCGACAGCCGCGCCAAAAACGCCGCCAGCATCTGCTGGGTTTGTTCTTGCATGGCCAGCATGCGGCTTTTGCTTTCAGACTGCTTAAAGATCACGTCTTTCAGGCGGCGCTGCACGTCGTCTAGCCTGCGCAATGACAAGGGTGGCGTGGCGGCGGCCTTCAAGGCATCGACTTGGCCTTTCACCCAGGCTTCGTCCATGACCAGTTCGCCAATGTTGTCGATGATTTGGCGCAGCAAATCCAGCAGCGTGCTTTTAATGGCGGCCTGGTCTTCAGCCGCAAATGACATGCGGTGCGCAAAGTTGGTCAGCGCCATCTTCAGTTGCGTGGGGTCAGCTTGCTTGTCGCGCAGCTTGGCGATCAGGCCCAGGGCTTGGTCATGAAAGCGCTTGTCTTCGTCGCCTAAAGCGGGCAAGGCAAATTCAATGACGCGGGCGATTTGCTCCAAAAACTCAGGCGTCAGCGGCGGGTAGGCGGGCTTGTCGTCGGCAATGGTGGCGATGCCCGCTGGGCGGGTGTCCGGCGCCGCAGCCGCAGAGGCGTTGGGTGTAACGACAAAGCTGGCATAACCCACCAGCGCGGTTTGCACCTTGTCCCAGTTGCCTTGGCCAATGGCAAATTCCAAGATGCCTTTTTGCCGCTGCTGGCCGGGGTTCACGGCGGGCAGTGCGGCGGCAATGCCGCGCAGCTCATCCACCGGAAAAGGCTCGGGCGGCTTGGTGCCCGCCACCTCGTGGTACACGGCGCGGTAGTTTTCCGGCGAAGGCACCAGCTTGCGCGCGGTCAGCAGCTTGACGGTTTCGCGGGCAATTTCGTAGGGCTGGCGGGCTGGGGGTTTGTTCATGTCCATCTATGGGTTCAAGCGCTGGCCAAGATGGGCCGCGCCGCAGCAGCAACGCAAACTGTAATCAGCTTTCAAACAGGCAGCCGGTGCGCAGCACCAGGCGGGGCGAGGTGGCCCGGGCCACGCAGGGCAGGCAGTAGCCGTCGGATCGTTCTTGGGCACTGAGCGATGGCCAGTCAATCACATGGCTAATCTGGCCGCTTTGCACCTGCGACAAGCACGCACGACAACTGCCGTTGCGGCACGAACTGGGCAAGTCAGCCCCAGCGGCCAGCAGTGCGCCCAGCAGGGTGGGGTGGTCAGCAGCAATCGCAAAGTGGGTGCTAGGGCCGCCTGGTTGCGTCAGTTCCACAGCAATTGAGGGGCGATCTGGGTGCAATCTGTGCATAAGGACACGGGCACGGGCCTTAAATTGGTTTACATTTTTTGCACTGAAATGTTCCCTAGCCAAGAAACTGGCTGTCTTTGGGAGGTTGCCACATCATGAGCGCCATGGACATCGCCGATTCCGCCAACAGTGAACCCGCCACCGAACCTATGGGACTAACGCCGCTGCCACCTCGGCCGCAAGGCTATGCTGAAGAAGAAGAGGCCAAGCAGGCACTTAAGCTGCTTGCGGCCCACTACCCGCGGGTGGGCCAGCAAATTGAGATGTTTTGGCCTAAGCCGCAGATGTGCGCTGACTATGTCAATGGCCTCATCCTCAACGGCTATGACGACCGGGGCAACATTCGCCAGGGCTTCAAGCAAGAGGTGCTGCCGGCGCTGATGCTGATTTCGGGCTTTCAACAAAAACGTGCCGATTTGGCCGCTGACAAATAAGCATTTGCGCAAGATGACGGCAGCTTT
>JAAFIY010000121.1 GCA_013297985.1 Comamonadaceae bacterium
TGATCGATTCGAAGTGCTCGTCCGGCGTGATTTGCTGGAACAGGTCGAGTAGCGATTTCATAGACATCAATCCTTGTTCGACACCGGGAATCAGTTGCGCGACAGTTCAATGTCAAGGCCGAGCGATCGGATTTCCTTGACCAGAACGTTGAACGACTCGGGCATGCCCGCTTCGATGGCGTGTTCGCCCTTGACGATGTTTTCGTACACCTTGGTGCGGCCCTGCACGTCGTCTGACTTGACGGTGAGCATTTCCTGCAGGGTGTAAGAGGCACCGTAGGCTTCCAGCGCCCACACTTCCATTTCGCCAAAACGCTGGCCACCGAATTGGGCCTTGCCGCCCAGCGGCTGCTGCGTGACCAAGCTGTAGGGGCCGGTGGAGCGGGCGTGCATCTTGTCGTCTACCAAGTGGTGGAGCTTGAGCACATGCATATAGCCCACGGTCGTCTTGCGCTCAAACGCGTCGCCCGTGCGGCCGTCGTACAGCTGCGCTTGGGTGCGTGTGTCTGTCAAGCCCTTGGCCTGGGCCACTTCGGGCGGGTAGGCCAGCTTGAGCATGGCGCGAATCTCGTCCTCAGAGGCGCCGTCAAACACCGGCGTGGCAAACGGCATACCGCTAGACAGGTTGTGCGCCATGGCCAGCACTTCAGATTCGCTGAGTTGACCCAGATCTTCTTTGTGTCCCGAGACGTTGTAGATCTGCTCCAGGAACTTCGTCACCTCAGCCGCTTTGGCTTGGCGCTGCAGCATGTCGCCGATGCGCTGACCAATGCCCTTGGCCGCCCAGCCCAGATGCACTTCCAACACCTGGCCGACGTTCATTCGAGAAGGCACGCCAAGCGGGTTCAGCACGATGTCGCAGGGGGTGCCATCGGCCATATAGGGCATGTCTTCAACCGGCACGATCTTGGACACCACGCCCTTGTTGCCGTGGCGGCCAGCCATCTTGTCACCAGGCTGCAAGCGACGCTTAACGGCCAAGTACACCTTGACCATCTTCAGCACGCCCGCGGGCAATTCGTCACCCTGGGTGAGCTTCTTGCGCTTTTCTTCAAAGGCCAGATCGAACTTGTGGCGGGTTTGCTCCAGGGCGTTCTTGATGCTCTCTAACTGGTTGGCCACCTCCTCATCGGCGGGGCGGATGTCAAACCAATGGAAGCGCTCGACGCTGGCCAAATAGGCTTTGTCCAGCTTGGTGCCTTTGGGCAGCTTGTTGGGGCCGCCGTTGGCAGCTTTGCCGATCAGGAGCTTTTCGATCCGGTCAAACGCGTCGGCTTCCACAATGCGAAGCTGATCGTTCAAATCCAGGCGGAAGCGCTTGAGTTCGTCGTCAATGATCTGCTGGGCGCGCTTGTCGCGCTGCAGGCCTTCACGGGTGAACACCTGCACGTCGATCACCGTGCCTTGCGAGCCCTGGTCCACCCGCAGCGAGGTGTCTTTGACGTCCGATGCCTTCTCGCCAAAGATGGCGCGCAGCAGTTTTTCTTCCGGCGTCAGCGTGGTCTCGCCCTTGGGCGTGACCTTGCCCACCAGCACATCGCCGGGCTGCACTTCAGCGCCCACGTAAATGATGCCGGACTCATCCAGTCGGTTGAGCTGTTGCTCTGCCAGGTTGGGGATGTCGCAGGTGATTTCTTCAGCACCCAACTTGGTGTCACGTGCCATCACTACCAGTTCTTCGATGTGGATGGAGGTGTAGCGGTCGTCAGCCACTACCCGCTCGCTGATCAGGATCGAGTCCTCGAAGTTGTAGCCGTTCCAAGGCATGAACGCGATCAGCATGTTCTGGCCCAAGGCCAGCTCACCCAAATCGGTGCTGGCGCCGTCAGCCACCACATCACCCTTGCTGATGATGTCGCCACGCCGCACGATGGGGCGCTGGTGGATATTGGTGTTTTGGTTGGAGCGCTGGTACTTGATGAGGTTGTAGATGTCCACACCCACTTCACCCGCCTGCGCTTCGGCGTCGTTGACGCGTACCACGATGCGGGTGGCGTCTACGTAGTCCACCACCCCACCGCGGTCAGCGGTCACCACCGTGCCAGAGTCAATGGCCGATACACGCTCAATACCCGTGCCCACAAAGGCTTTTTCAGGCCGCAAGGTGGGCACCGCTTGGCGCTGCATGTTGGCGCCCATCAAGGCGCGGTTGGCGTCGTCGTGCTCCAAAAACGGCACCAGCGAGGCTGCCACCGACACAATCTGCGCGGGTGACACGTCCATGTACTGGATGGTGCTGGGGCCCACGAGCACCGACTCGCCCTTTTCACGAGCAGAAACGAGTTCTTCGGTCAGCCGGTTGTTCTTGTCGAGTACCGCGTTGGCCTGGGCGATGACGTACTTGCCTTCCTCGATGGCCGACAGGTAGTCGATCTGGTCGCTGACCTGGCTGTCCACCACACGACGGTAGGGCGTTTCAATGAAACCGTATTCGTTCAGGCGGGCATACAGGGCCAGCGAGTTGATTAGGCCAATGTTCGGGCCTTCAGGCGTTTCAATGGGACACACGCGGCCGTAGTGTGTGACGTGCACGTCGCGCACTTCAAAGCCGGCACGCTCACGCGTCAAACCGCCGGGGCCCAAGGCCGATACGCGGCGCTTGTGGGTGATCTCAGACAGCGGATTGGTCTGGTCCATGAACTGGCTGAGCTGGCTGGCGCCAAAGAACTCTTTCAACGCCGCCGAGATCGGCTTGGAGTTGATCAAGTCATGCGGCATCAACGGCTCTTGCTCGGCCTGACCCAAGCGCTCTTTCACGGCCTTTTCAATACGGGCCAGACCGGCGCGATATTGGTTCTCGGCCAGCTCACCCACGCAGCGTACCCGGCGGTTGCCCAGGTGATCGATGTCATCGACCTCACCGCGACCGTTGCGCAGGTCCACCAAAATCTTGACCACGGCCAAGATGTCGTCGTTGGACAGCACCATGGCACCCGTGGCACCGTCGCGGCCCACGCGGGCGTTGAACTTCATGCGGCCCACACGCGACAAGTCGTACGTGTCGGGGTTGAAGAACAAGCGGCCAAACAGCGCCTGCACCGCGTCTTCGGTGGGCGGCTCACCGGGGCGCATCATGCGATAGATGGCTACACGGGCGTTGAACTCGTCAACCGTCTCATCAATGCGCAGCGTCTGCGAGATGTAGGCGCCCTGGTCGAGTTCGTTGGTAAAGATGCACTGCAGGTCTTGCACATGGGCTGCGCGCAGCTTCTTCAGCAATGCGTCAGTCAGCTCTTCGTTGGCCTTGGCGATGATTTCACCGGTGTCTGCGTCCACCACGTTGCGCGCCAGCACGCGGCCCACCAAGTGGTCTTCGGGCACGCTGATGTGGGTGGTGCCGCTTTGCTCCAGCTCGCGGGTGTGGCGGGCCGTGATGCGCTTGTCCTTGGGCACCACGACTTTGCCGCTTTTGTCGGTAACGTCGAAGCGGGCCACCTCGCCACGCAGGCGCTCAGCCACAAACTCCATCTGGGCGCCGCTGTCCATCAGGCGGAAGTTGTCGTTGACGAAGAAGTTCGCCAAGATGGATTCGGGGTTGAGGCCGATGGCCTTGAGCAGGATCGTCACCGGCATCTTGCGGCGGCGGTCCACCCGGAAGTACAGGATGTCTTTGGGGTCGAATTCAAAGTCGAGCCAAGAGCCACGATACGGAATCACCCGGGCGGAAAACAGCAGCTTGCCCGAGCTGTGGGTCTTGCCCTTGTCGTGCTCAAAGAACACGCCGGGTGAGCGGTGCAACTGCGACACGATCACGCGCTCAGTGCCGTTGACGATGAACGAGCCTTTGTCGGTCATCAGGGGCACTTCGCCCATGTAGACCTCTTGCTCTTTGACCTCTTTGACCACCTTGGACTGCGAGGTCGATGACTCGCGGTCATAAATGATGAGCTGCACACGGGCGCGCACGGCCGACGCGTAGGTCAAGCCGCGGGTTTGGCATTCACGCACATCAAACGCGGGCTTGGCGAGGTTGTACTCAAGGTACTTCATCTCGACAAAACCGTTGTGCGACACGATGGGGAATGCAGCCGTAAATGCCGCTTGCAAACCTTCGTCGGTGCGCTTCAGGGGCGCCACATTGGCTTGCAGGAAGGCGGTGTAGGCGTCGCGTTGCATCTGCAGCAGGTAAGGCACCTGCAAGACGCTGTCGCGGCTGCCAAAACTCTTGCGAATGCGGCGGCGTTCCGTGTACGAATAGGCCATGGGCTCTCCGAGAGGGGTGGGGTTCGGCGTGGAGCGGACTGGCATGCGTGCCCGTCGGATGCTGCATAGGAGCACCGATGGCACCTCACTTGGCGGCTGGCCACTACCAGCGTTGGCGGACGGCCGCGCATTGCACGCGACCCGAACCAAGGCATCCTCTGCAGTCGGGATCAGAGGACACTCAAAAACAGTGAACGTTCACCGCTTTTGGGTGTGCCCTGAAAGACACCCCTGGGCCTTGACGGCCTCGTAACGCGATGGATCGCCGTCGCGAGCGGCCGAAGGTTTGCGGGAGAAGCGCAACCGTACTGAAGTACGGTGAGCATCGCAGCGCAAAGATTCGGCCGCGCAGCAGGCGAGCCGCGTGTTACTTGAGTTCGGCTTTGGCGCCGGCTTCTTCCAGCTTCTTCTTGGCCGCTTCGGCGTCTGCCTTGGGCATGCCTTCTTTGACCGTCTTGGGCGCGCCGTCGACCAGGTCTTTGGCTTCTTTCAAGCCCAGACCGGTGATTTCGCGCACGGCCTTGATCACCGACACCTTGTTGGCACCGGTTTCGGTCAGCACCACGTTGAATTCGGTCTTTTCTTCCACCACTGCTGCGGCGGCACCACCGCCACCCGCGGCCGGGGCAGCCATGGCGGCTGCGCTCACGCCGAATTTTTCTTCGATTGCCTTGACCAGGTCATTGAGTTCCATGACGGTCATGGTGTCCAGGGCGCTCAGAAATGCGTCTTTGTCGAATGCCATTTTGTTTACTTCCGAAAAATCTAGGGTTCTGTTTGACGTTCAGGTGAGGGGCCGGCGCGATTACGCGGCAGCCGCTTCGCCTTTCTTGGCCGCCACTTGGCCGAGCACGACTGCGGTGCGCGACATGGGCGACATGAGCAGGCCGCACAACTGGGCCAGCAGAACGTCTTTGGAGGGGATGTTTGCCAATTGCTTGACGCCTGCCACATCCAGGGCCTTGCCCGCAAACGCGCCGCCGCGAATGACGAGCTTGTCATTCGTTTTAGCGAAGTCAGCCACCACTTTCGCGGCGGCCACTGCGTCTACAGAAAAGCCATAGATCAACGGACCGGTCATCTGGTCAGCCACCACGGCAAACGCGCTGTCGTTGACCGCACGGCGTGCCAGGGTGTTTTTCAACACGCTGAGCGACACGCCTTTTGCACGGGCTTCGTTGCGCAGTTTGATCATGTCGGCCACTTTGATGCCGCGGTATTCCGCCATCACAAGCGTTTGAGCTTTGGCTGCGAGTGCCGTCACTTCTTCAACGACGGCTTCTTTCTCACTGCGGTTCAGACTCAAAGTCGACTCCTTCAAATGCGTCACAGCTTTGGGGCCATGACGCGCCTTCGGTGCAGCGACCATCCACCTTCGGAAACACCCAAAAAGCATTCCGTGTGGCGGGGATCGCCATCTGCGTTGGCTAGAGCATTAAGCGCAATCCGGGACGAAGCCCCACTGCGCGCCAACGGTCTTGGATGGCGCGCCGCCGGGTGATTTCTCATCAAGCCCGGGCGGTGCCCCAACCACACAACAACAACCAGCAAGCTGATTGCTATTGATTTTGTAGCTGCTTGCGCCCTATTTCAGAGCGTTACGCAGCGAAAACACTCAAAACTTATCAAGCCGCCACAGAGCTGGTATCCACGCGGACACCCACGCCCATGGTGGACGACACAGCCAGCTTGCGCAGGTACACACCTTTGCTAGCGGCAGGCTTGGCTTTGTTCAACGCATCCAGCAGCGCGACCAAGTTGCCGCGCAGCTTGTCATCTTCAAACGAGCGGCGGCCGATGGTGGCGTGCACGATGCCCGCTTTGTCGACACGGAACTGCACCTGACCGGCCTTGGCATTCTTTACCGCAGTAGCTACGTCTGGCGTGACGGTGCCCACCTTGGGGTTGGGCATCAAGCCACGCGGGCCCAGGATTTGGCCCAGCGTACCCACCACACGCATCGCGTCGGGGGCGGCGATGACCACGTCAAACGGCATGTCACCCGCTTTGACGCGAGCCGCCAAATCATCCATGCCGACCACGTCGGCACCGGCGGCTTTGGCTTCTTCGGCCTTGGCGCCTTGGGCGAACACGGCCACGCGCTTGGTTTTGCCGGTGCCGTTGGGCAACACGACCGCGCCACGCACCACTTGGTCAGATTTCTTTGCGTCCACGCCCAACTGCACGGCCACATCGATCGATTCGTCGAACTTGGCGGTGGCAGCACCCTTGACGAGCGACAGCGCGTCAGCAAAGGGGTACAGCTTGTTGCTGTCAACCTTGCCTTCAAGCGCCTTTTGTTTTTTGGTCAGCTTGGCCATGTTCAAACCCCTTCCACCGTGACGCCCATCGAGCGGGCTGAGCCAGCGATGGTGCGCACAGCGGCGTCCAAATCGGCGGCGGTCATGTCTTTCATCTTGGTCTTGGCGATCTCTTCGAGCTGCGCGCGCGTGATCTTGCCGACCTTGTCGGTGTGGGGCTTGGACGAGCCCTTGTCGAGCTTGATGGCCTTCTTGATCAAGGTGGTCGCCGGGGGCGTCTTGATGATGAAGGTGAAGCTCTTGTCAGCAAAGGCGGTGATCACCACGGGCAGCGGCAGACCGGGCTCGACACCTTGGGTCTGGGCGTTGAACGCCTTGCAGAATTCCATGATGTTCAAGCCACGCTGACCGAGCGCGGGGCCGATCGGGGGCGACGGGTTGGCTTTACCAGCTGGCACTTGCAGCTTGATGAAGCCGACGATTTTCTTGGCCACTATCAGACTCCTTGCGGGTTCAAACGCCTGAGGCCATTGGCTCCAAGCTCCCCGACGGGGTAGTCACTCACTTTGCAATCAAGCCACGAGGGCTTGAGGCGGCGCGGAGTGAGAAAGCGCCAAAAACGTTTGCGCCGATCAGGCCTTCTCGATCTGACCAAACTCCAACTCAACCGGGGTGGCGCGGCCAAAAATGGTGACCGACACCCGCACCTTGCTTTTGTCGTAGTTAACTTCTTCCACCGAGCCGTTGAAGTCGGTGAAAGGGCCTTCTTTGACGCGCACCAATTCGCCCACCATGAACTCGACCTTGGGGCGCGGCTTTTCGGTACCCTCTTGAATCTGGCTGACGATCTTCTGAACTTCGGCCTCAGAGATGGGAGCGGGACGATTTTTTGCGCCACCCACAAAGCCGGTGACCTTGTTGGTGTGCTTGACCAAATGCCAGGAGTCGTCGTCCATCAGCATTTCGACAAACACGTAGCCCGGAAACAAACGCCGCTCTGTTGTGCGCCGCTGGCCGTTCTTAATTTCCACCACCTCTTCAGTGGGCACCAAGATGCGACCGAACTTGGACTGCATGCCAGCACGGCCGATGCGTTCCAGAATGTTGCGCTCTACCGCCTTTTCCATGCCCGAGTAGGCATGCACGATGTACCACTGCATGCCATTGGCCACGGTGGCCGGGGCAGTCGGTGCCGCGCCGCTGGCGACGGCTTCAACGATGTCGTCGTTGTCCATGCTCATCTCCAGCCCAGGATCAGCGAAAAGATGATCCATTCAAGGGTTTTGTCAGTCAGCCACAAGAACAACGCCATGACCACCACAAACGCAAAGACGTAAGCCGTCATTTGGGTGGCTTCTTTGCGGGTGGGCCACACCACCTTGCGGGCTTCACGCCACGCGTCACGCGAAAAACCGATGAGTGATCGCCCCGACTCAGACGTGAAGTACACGCCCGCGGCCGCAATCAGCCCCACCAGCAAAACCAGCCACTGCACGATGGCGCCACGCGAGGCCAGCAGATAAAAGCCTGCGATGGCTGCAATGACCAAGGCAACGGCTGCCGCCAGCTTCGCCTTGTCGGCGCCGGTGCTGACGGTTTCAACGTCTTGGGTTGCCATTTGTGCCATGCCAAAAAAAATATGTCTGTACCGCCAACACGCGGCACACCGAAAAAAACCAAGAGCCCGCAACACAGTTGCGGGCCCCACGTGAACTATTCAATCGTCATCGCCGCCTGGCCAGTCACCGATCGGTGGCAGGGGCAGTAGGAATCGAACCTACAACCTTCGGTTTTGGAGACCGACGCTCTGCCAATTGAGCTATACCCCTTCCGATCTGCATCCTCTGGCATTTGCGACACCGAGCCCTAACCTAAGCCCGCCGTCGCTCAAGCGACGAAAGCCCTCACTCAATGATGGTGGCCACGACGCCAGAGCCCACGGTGCGGCCGCCTTCGCGGATGGCAAAGCGCAGGCCTTCTTCCATGGCGATGGGGGCGATCAGCTTGACGGTGATGGCCACGTTGTCGCCCGGCATCACCATTTCTTTGTCTTTGGGCAGCTCAATGGCGCCGGTGACGTCGGTGGTGCGGAAGTAGAACTGCGGGCGGTAGTTGTTGAAGAACGGGGTGTGACGCCCGCCTTCGTCTTTGCTCAGCACGTAGATCTCGGCGGTGAAGTGGGTGTGCGGCTTGATGGAGCCGGGCTTGCACAGCACTTGGCCGCGTTCGACTTCTTCGCGCTTGGTGCCGCGCAGCAAGATGCCCACGTTGTCGCCCGCTTGGCCTTGGTCCAGCAGTTTACGGAACATTTCCACGCCGGTGCAGGTGGTCTTCAAGGTGGGCTTGATGCCGACGATTTCGATTTCTTCGCCGACTTTGACCACGCCACGCTCAACCCGGCCGGTCACCACGGTGCCACGGCCCGAGATGGAGAAGACGTCTTCCACGGGCATCAAGAAGGCGCCGTCAATGGCGCGCTCAGGCGTGGGGATGTAGCTGTCCAGCGCATCGGCCAGGCGGAAGATGGCTTGTTCGCCCAGGTCGCCTTTGTCGCCTTCCATGGCGAGTTTGGCCGAGCCTTTGACGATCGGGGTGTCGTCGCCAGGGAAGTCGTACTTGCTGAGCAGTTCACGCACTTCCATCTCCACCAGCTCCAAGAGCTCGGCGTCGTCGACCATGTCGCACTTGTTCAGGAAGACGATGATGTATTTCACGCCCACCTGGCGAGCCAAGAGGATGTGCTCGCGGGTCTGGGGCATGGGGCCGTCAGCGGCGGAGCACACCAAAATGGCGCCGTCCATCTGGGCGGCTCCAGTGATCATGTTCTTGACATAGTCGGCGTGGCCGGGGCAGTCGACGTGGGCGTAGTGGCGGTTGGCCGTCTCGTATTCGACGTGGGCGGTGTTGATGGTGATGCCGCGGGCCTTTTCTTCAGGCGCTGCGTCAATCTGGTCATAGGCCTTGGCGGTGCCGCCAAACTTGGCCGCCAGCACGGTGGTGATGGCCGCCGTCAGCGTGGTCTTGCCGTGGTCCACGTGACCAATCGTGCCTACGTTTACGTGCGGCTTGGTCCGCTCGAATTTTTCCTTGCCCATTG
>JAAFIY010000122.1 GCA_013297985.1 Comamonadaceae bacterium
GCTTGCGCAGGCGTGCCACGCGCTCGCTGCGCTGCCAGTCGTCAGCCAACAGGCCATTGACATAGCAGTCCACCCAAGCCCCACCACTGGCGCTGCGCAGGTGCTGGCGCAACAGGCCTTCTTGCACAAAGCCCAGGCCCAGCGTGCCGCGCTGCGAATGGGCGTTGTCAGACGTGACCAGTGAGGTGAGCTTATTCAAGCCCAAGGTGCCAAAGGCGTGGTCAAGCACCAAGATGCAAGCCTGCGCGGCCAGGCCGCTGCCCCACAGAGCCGATTGCGGCAGGCCGATCAACAACTCAGCGCGCCGGTAGGACGGTTTGATATCGGCCAAGCTCACCAAGCCCAGCGCCTGGCCGCTGTCTGCCCGCTCTAGCAGCCAGTGTTTGACTTGCGAGCGCATCACCGACACCGCAGACCCCGCCACCCATTCGCGCACCACCGCTTCGGACGGACTGGGGCCGGTGGCATTGAGCGGCGACAAACGGGCAACAAAAGCACGATCGGCCAGCCACCCCACCAGGGTGGGCACATCGCGGGGCTGCAAGTCACGCAGGCGCACTTGCGGGCCCACCAGAGTCCAGTTCCACTGGGCTTGGGTGAGCACCTGCAAGTCCAGCAACTGGGGCTGGTGGGGGTAGGCTTGCAAGCCCTGCACCACCGCCAGGCGGGCGTCTGTCCAGCGCTGCTGCTGCAGGGCCAAGCGGGTCAGTCGCACCCAATCGGCCGCCGACTGTGAGGGCGCCGGTGCAGGCCGTGGCGCGCGTGCAGCAGCCTGGCGGGTGGCCGTGGCATCAAGCAACATATCAACCCCTTCTAGCGCTTTAAAAATCGGCCTAAGCAGCTATCATTTGTGTAGCACTTATCAGCCAAACTGCCAACCGGCGCTAAAGCCTGCGGCCTGCACGGCGGCAGCCGCCACCAGCGTCACGCTGCCAGAGGCAGGCACATAGGCGCTCGCCAAACCGACGCCCGCGTTGGGCGCATACACCGCGCCACCGATCTGCAGCCACTCCACGCCGCTTAGGGCGTCGGTGTCCCCAGTGGGCCGGTGGCGTACCAACAGGGTGTTGCCCGACTGCGCGAGTTCATAGTCAGCCAACGCGCCAAAGTACACCGCCACATCGGTGCCCGCGCCTCCGTCCAGCCGGTCTGATCCCGCGCCGCCCACCAATACGTCTTGGCCTGCGCCGCCGCTGAGGGTGTCGTTGCCGCTGGCGGCAGACCAGCCGGTCTCTGGCGCCAACCAATCGCTGGCCAATCGCAGGGTGCCGTCGCTGCCAATGAGTTTGCTGGCGTGGCGTACATCTCGCACCAGGCCCAGCCACACATCCGCCCATGTGCCACCTGCGGCGATGCGATTGGTGATGGCTTGCACAGCAGCCGGTGTGGCCGCTGCGGGGCCCAAGACCTGATTCAGGATGGCTGCAGCGCAGGCAGAGGGGTCTTGCGCCAGGCCCGGCTGCGGCGCCAAAAAGAACTGATGCGCTGCCTGGGCCCACTGGCCAGAGCTCAGCGCAGGTGCCGCCAGACTGCCCAGCTCAGCCGCCGCGGGCAGGCGCCCAAACAAGGCCTGCACCAACAGGCTCAGGTCAGACAGCACACGGTAGTCCGCATGCACAAAGCTCACATGCGGATCGGTGATGGGGCCCGCGCGATTGGGTGTGGTGAACACGCCCGTGGCCTGCAGACCATTGGAGTCGGCCAAGTCGGCGTTGGCGGGTGTGAAGCGCACCGCCAACTGCTGATCAGGCGTGAGCGCAAAGCTCCAGCGCCCGGCATCGCTGGCGCCGCCTTGCAAGATGTCGTCGCCCTCGCCGCCGTCCAACACGTCGTTGCCCGTGCCGCCCACCAGGGTGTCGTTGCCGCGGTCGCCCCACAGGGTGTCGGCGCCGCTTTTGGAGGCCACCACATCGTCGCCGTCGCCGCCGCGCAGCGAATCATTGCCGGGGCCCAACACCATCACTTGGCGTGAGCCGTCGCCCACCACCACATTGGCGCCAGCGCCCCCTACCAAGGTGGCTGGGCCAATGACCACGGCAAACGACACCTCGCTGAGATCGAGCACTGAGCCAGCAGGCAGCCGGGTGGCGTCAATCACCAACGCCTCGGGCGCGTTGGCCGTGCCGCGAATTTGTAGCGGCTGCGCGGGGCGCGCCACATCCGCTGACGACAGCACCAAGGTGCGCACGGCCAGGTCGGCGGGCAGCGCCGCGCCAAAGGCGTCTACCAGCCCTTGATTGACTGCGGCATTGAGCAAGGGGTCTGTGGCCAGGCTACCCACCACTTGCAAGGCCGATGCGATCTGCCGCGCCGGGCTCAGCCCCGCGGCGCTGTGGCCCGTGGATTGCAGGGCCACCCCAGCGGGCAAGCCCACCTCAACCAGGGTTTGGCCCGCCCCGCCCTGCGCCACAGGCACGTCGGCCAAACCATTGGGCCCACCCCCGCCGGGCATCACGGGCGTGACGGTGAGCGTGGTCTGGCTGATGCGCTCGCCACTGGCCGTGGCCGAGAGCTGGACCGTGGTGGTGACCGTAGCGCCGTCGACCACAGTGACCACAGGCGCTGGTGGCGGCGTTGGCGCGGGCGGCGATGTGGGCGTGGGCGTGGGCGTGGGCGTGGGCGTGGGTGTCGGTGTCGGTGTCGGTGTCGGTGTCGGTGTCGGTGTCGGTGTCGGTGTCGGTGTGGGCGCGGGTGGAGGCGGCGGCAGCGGTGCAGCTGCATTCATTTGCACTTGGGCATCGGTCAGCGGCCGCGTCAGGCCTTGCAGCTTGATCAGGGAGCCATCAAAGTTGACGCTGCCCGTGCCCGCACCTTTGACATAGGCAAACCCGTCGGTGCCATCGGTAAAGAACACCAATTGGTTCTGCACCGCCTGGCTGGTCGAGATGGCGGCCAAGGTCTGGGCCACGCTGCCGGTGTAGGCGAAGGCTGCTGTGCGCAGCGTGATGCCTGCGATGTGGGTGAACTCCAGCACATCGCCTGCGCTGAAGTCAGTCACGGTATCGAACACCGCGGCGCTGCTGGGGGTGTCAAAGCCAAACACATCGTTGCCCGCGCCACCGGTCAGGGTGTCCGCGCCTTTGCCGCCGACCAACTTGTTGGGCAGCGCATTACCAATCAGCGTGTCATTGCCCTGGCCACCCAGCAGGTTCTCGATGTCAATGAGCACATCGTTGCCAATGAAAGCGCCGCTGGCGGTGTTGCTGACCAAGCTGGCGGTGACAGCGTCGGTGCCCTTGCCCCCCATAAAGAAGTCCGCCGTGTCGGTGCCAGTGCCACCGTTCAAGGTGTCGTCACCCGTGCCGCCGCTGAGGGTGTCGTTGCCCTCAGCACCGGCCAAGCTGTCTTTGTCGTCGCCCCCCACCAGCAGGTCGTCACCGCCCAAGCCTTGCAGGGTGTCGGGCCCGCCCAGGCCGTACAAGTTGTCGCGGCCGGTGGTGCCGCTGACGTTGTCGGGGCTGTCAGACGTGGGCACCGGTTGCAGGCCTGGCAGTTGGTTCAGGCTGGGCGCGGTCGTCACACCCTGCAGCTTGAGCAACGTGCCGTTCATGGCCGACAGCACCCCGTTGTGCTTGATGTACAGATAGCCGTCAGCGCCGTCGGTAAAAAACACCAGCTGATTGATGGCACCCGCATCGCGCTGGATGGCGGTGATCGTGGCCGCCACGCTGGTGGCATAGGCATAGCTGCCGGGGTACAGCCCTAGGCCTGCGGCCTGATCAAACGCGATGCGGTCTTCTGCGCGAAAGTCGGTGATGACATCTGGCGCGCTGCTCGGGCTGTGACCGTAGCGGATGTAGAACACATCCGCGCCGGCCCCGCCGCTCAGGGTGTCGGCCTCAAGCGTGCTGCGAATGGCGTCATTGCCTGGGGTGCCCGAAATAATTGCCATGGCCAAGTGAGTCCCGGTTGGTCACCCGAGCCTGCTCAAACACCGAAGGTGCCGAGGGCTAAAGTGGGGCGGATTCTTTCGTGAATCCCCTCACCCACGTGCGATTGACTCAGACTGTTACCGTGGCTGAAATCCTGTTACGCCGGGCCATACAGCCCAGGTGGCACAACGCATGCGTGGGGCCAGAGGCGGAAATCCCCGCCCTTGCCCAACATCCTTAGTTGCTATTCTTTTTATAGCTAGCTACGCCGTTAAATAGGGCCGAACGGGCTGTTTCTTTTTTAAACATCATGGACACCTACGCTTCCCCCGCCTCGGCACTGCGCATCAACGGCCCGCGCCTGTGGCAGCGGCTGATGGACTTGGCTGCCATTGGCGCGACTCCCCTGGGCGGTGTGCGCCGTGTGGCGCTGACCGACGCCGACCGCGCGGGGCGCGATCAGGTGGTGGCGTGGATGCAAGCGCTGGGCATGGCTGTGCGGGTAGATGAAGTGGGCAACGTGTTCGCCCGCCGCGCAGGCACCGACCCCAGCCGCGCCCCGGTGGCCACGGGCAGCCACATCGACACCCAACCCAACGGCGGCAAGTTCGACGGCAACTACGGCGTGCTGGCGGGCCTGGAGGTGGTGCAAACGCTCAACGACTCGGGCGTGGCCACCGCAGCGCCCATTGAAGTGTCGGTGTGGACCAATGAAGAAGGCAGCCGCTTTGTGCCGGTGATGATGGGCTCAGGCGCCTTTGTCGGCGCGTTCAGCGTGGGCGCCGTGCGCGCTGCGGCCGATGTCGACGGCCACACCGTGGCCGCTGAACTGGCCCGCATTGGCTACGACGGCCCGCACCCCTGCGGCCAGATTCCCGGCTCGAAAGCCTACGGCGCTTTTTTTGAAACCCACATCGAACAAGGCCCGGTGCTGGAAGACGCGGACCTGCCCATTGGCGTGGTCAGCGGCGCCTTGGGCCAGCGCTGGTACGACGTGGTGGCCACGGGCCAAGACTCGCACGCAGGCCCCACCCCCATGCCCTTGCGGCGCGACGCCATGCGCGCCTGCGCCGAGGTGGTGCGCGCGGTGCACGCCCTGGCGCTGGCTGAAGCGCCGCACGGGCGCGGCACCGTGGGCCATGTGCGGGTGCAGCCCAATTCGCGCAACACGGTGCCGGGACGGGTGGATTTCACGGTGGATTTGCGCCACCCCACCGAAGCGGGCTTGCTGCGCATGGACGCCGCCCTGCAAGCCGCTTGCCAGCAAATCGAACGCGACACGGCTTGCCGCCTGGAGATCAAACTGGCCACGCAGTTCGCGCCCTGCGCTTTTGACATGAGCACTGCCGTGCGCCAGGCCGCGCAGTCGCTGGGCTTGCCGCACATGGACGTGGTGAGCGGCGCCGGGCACGACGCGGTCTACCTGGCCCGCACCTGCCCAACCGGCATGATCTTTGTGCCCTGTAAAGACGGCATCAGCCACAACGAGATTGAAGACGCCAAGCCTGAGCATCTGGAGGCCGGCGCCAACGTGTTGCTGCACGCCATGCTGCAGGTGGCGCGTTGATAGGCCTGATGCGAAACCCGCGCACCTTGGTCGCGCAAGCGGCCACCGCTGAGTCAATGCAGCCCTTTGGCGAGCTGGTCGAATGGAGCGCCCACGCTGGCGCACAGCGCGCCATCAATGCAGGCACCAGCCTGCGCCGCGATTGGCCGCAAGCCCTGCACAGCACCGATCCCAAGGACAGGCACGCCTTGGCTTTGTTTGCAGCGCAGGCACGTGCTTGGCCATTTGATGCGACCGCGCTGGAAGTGCATCGCCTGGGTTCACAAACTTTCTTGCCGCTGGGTGTGGCCACCGGCACGCCCGCCTTTGTGGTGCTGCTGGCGCTGCCCACCGCCACAGGGGGCATCGATGAAAGCTCGCTGCGTGCCCTGCTCTGCCACGGTGGCCAAGGCATCAGCCTGCGTGCTGGGGTGTGGCACCACCCCTTGCTGTCGGTCGTGCCCGCGAGCTACGCGGTCATCGAGCGGGCCGACGCGGCAAACGACTGCACCGTGCAGCCGCTAAACAGCGTGGTGCAAGTGGCTCTGCCTGATCGGCCTTGAATCAAGCCGCGCTGGGCGCCCAATCGACAAAGCCCAGCTCCGCCTGGTAGGCGCTACCCACTTCAAACAGCAGCGCCTCGCGCCGCTTGGGTGCGATCAACTGGCAGCCAAAGGGCATGCCGTCCCACAGCCCGGCGGGCAGGCTCAAGGCAGGCAGGCCCAGGTAGTTGATAGGACGTGTCCAACGGCCCATTTTGGCCACGGATTGCAGCATCGCGTCGCTGCCGCTGGCGTCTGTTTCAGCCAAAGTGGGCGTGGGCATCACCACCACCGGGGCATGCAGCACATCGCAGTGGCGAAACACATCGCGCTGCCAAGCGTCTAGCGCTGTGGCCTGAAACTGTTTGGCCTGCACATAGGCCCAGGCAGGCACGCTCAAACCGGCTTGCAGGCGCTTGAGCACTTGGGGGGAATAGCCGCCGGGCTGCGTGTCCATCCAATGCTTGTGCAGCGCTGTGGCTTCGGTTTGCAACAAGGTCATGGCCAGGTCAAACACTTCTTGGCTGTAGGGCACCTTCAGCGGCACCAGCGCGGCACCCCGCTGGGTGAGGGCGCGCAAGCTGTTTTGCATGATGCGGGCGGCTTCGCCATCGCAGGCGCCGTGGCCGTAGTTGTCGGCCACGCCCACGCGCACGCCGCGCAGGTCTTGCCGGGGTGACCAAGTCCAGCTGGGCGTGGCGGTTTGGGCAATGCCAAACAGCAAGGCGGCGTCTTCCACACTGCGGGTGAGAAAGCCCAGCGTGTCCAGCGAATCGGCCAACGGCATGGCGCCATAGGTATCAATGGCGCCGAAGCTGGCCTTGATGCCCACCGTGCCGCAAAAGCTGGCGGGGTGGCGAATTGACCCACCGGTGTCGCTGCCCAGCGCCGCAAAGTTGGCGCGCGCCGCCACGCTCGACCCACTGCCACTGCTGCTGCCGCCGGTGATGTAGGCAGGCCCCCAGGCATTGCGGCAGTGGCCCAGATGCGGGTTGTGGCCAGTGTTGCCGTAAGCGAATTCAGCCATGTTGAGCACGCCAAATTCATGCGCGCCGCCCAAGTCCAGTTTTTGCAGCACGGTGGCGGTGTGGTCAGGCACTTGCTGGGCGGCCAGCTTGCTGCCGCAGCTGGCAGCGCGCCCCGTGCGGGCAAACATGTCTTTGTGGGCCAGCGGCACGCCCAGCAAGGGCGGGATGGTGCTGCCTGCGGCGCGCAGCGTGGCGAGCTTTTGGTCAGCTGCGTCGGCCGCAGCCAAAGCGGCCTGCGCGTCAATGCGCACAAAACAGTTCAGCGTGGGCTGCACCTGGGCGGCGCGATCCAACAGCGCTTGAGTCACCGCGCGGCTGCTGATATGGCCTGCGTGCAGTTGGGCCGCAGTGGCGCTGAGGGTTTGGTGGACGATGGGGTTAAGGCTCATGGAACGCTCCGCCGAAGGGCGCGGCACACACCGAGATGCGGCTCAGGAAGATTGGGAAAGCACCGAAGAAAACCCAGCCATGATGCCAGTGAGCGCCTTGGCATTGGGCGCGGCATAGGCGCCCGCGCGCGGCACGCGCTGACCCAGGCCCACCAAGGTTTGCGCCATACCGACTGCAGCGGCCACGCCATCGATCACCGGCACGCCGTGGTGCACTGACAAATCAAGCGCCAAGTCGGCCATGCCCGCACAACCGAGCACGATGGCGCGGCAATCGTCTTGCGCGATGGCTTGGGCAATGGTGGCGTTAATGCGGGCGCGTGCGTCGCTGGCGGGGTCTTCCAGCGCCAGCACCGGCACGTCAGACGCATGCACCCGCACGCAGGCTGCGGCCAGGCCGTAGCGTTGCAGGTTGTGTTCAATCACCTGCACGCTGCGCGACAAGGTAGTGACCACGCTAAAGCGTCCACCCAGCAAGGCAGCGGCGTGAAATGCGGCCTGGCCGATGCCAATGACAGGCGCGTCGGTCAGGCAGCGGCAAGCGTCCAGGCCGGTGTCGTCAAAGCAGGCGATGACGTAGGCGTCCACTGGGCCGTGGTCGCCCTCATTCAGGGGCGAAACAGGCTGCAGCGCCCTATTGGTCTGCCCAAGATGCTCTAAATTTGATAGCGCCAGCAGCAAACCTGGCACGGCCAGCGCGTCATCGACAAAGCCTTCAATGCTGACGGGGCCGTGCAGCGATTGGGTGGCGGTGATGTGCACACCCGGCGCCGCCACGGCGCGGGCGGCTGCACCGATCTTGGCCGTCATGCTGGCCGTGGTGTTGGGGTTGATGACGGCGATGTGCATGGGCCGCTGCGCCCCCGCCATCAAGCGGATGTGGCCAGGGGTGCCGCCACCGGCGCATCACGCCAATGCGCAGCACCCAGCCGCACGCAGCGCGCGGTGTGCTCGGCGCTCACCTGCACCGCATCGGGCGCGGCCACGCGGCAGGCGTCTTGGGCGTACATGCAGCGCGGCGCAAAGGCGCAGCCGGGGGGCAGGTTGGTCAAGTCAGGGGGTGCCCCGCCAATGGCGAGCAGGCGCACGCGGGCGTGCCCTTCGTTCAAGGCATCGGTGGCGCGCTCCATGCCTGCGCGGCTTTCCAATAGAGCAGCGGTGTAGGGATGCTGGGGGTGGCGGATCACATCGCGCACCGGGCCCATTTCCACAATGCGGCCGGCGTACATCACCGCGATACGGTCGGCCATCTCCACCGCAGCGCCCATGTCGTGGGTGACGAAGATGATGCTCAGGCCCAGCTCGCGCTGCAACTCGCGCAGCAGCAGCAGAATTTGAATTTGCACCGTGGCGTCGAGTGCGGTGGTGGGCTCATCGGCCAGCAGCACCTGCGGCTTGCACGCCAAGGCCAAGGCAATCATGGCGCGCTGGCGCATGCCGCCGCTCATCTCGTGCGGGAAAGCCGCCAAGCGCCGCTCGGGGCTGGGGATGCGCACGCGCTCAAACAACTCCAGCGCGCGGGCGTGGGCCTGGGTGCGGGTCACCGTGGGCTCGTGCTTGCGGATGCTCTCTACGATCTGGTCGCCCACGCTGTACACCGGGTCTAGCGCAAGCAGCGGCTCTTGGAAAATCATCGAGCACACCCGGCCACGGTAGTCGGCCAGTGCATTGGCATTGAGCCCGAGCACCTCCATGCCCGCCACCTGCACCTGGCCGCTGATGCGGCTGCTGCGGGGGGGATGCAAGCGCAGCAGGCTGCGCAGCGTGACGCTTTTGCCCGAGCCGCTTTCGCCAATCAGCGCCAAGGTTTCGCCACTGGCCACTTGCAGGCTCACGCCGTCGACTGCCCGCACCGGTTTGGCGCCTGCGGTGAAGGTGACGTTGAGGTCACGCACCTCAATCACCGGTTTGCTACTGTTTTGATAGCTGCTTGCGCTCATATTTAGGCCGCCTCAGCCACTTTTGGCTTAGAGGAATCAAGCGCAAAGCCCGAACCTGCCTGCCGCATGAAGCAAGCCACCGGGTGGCCCGCCACGCCCGCTTGCAATGGCGGCGTGGACTGGCTGCACATCGGCTGCACGATGGGGCAGCGGGTGTGAAAGCGGCAGCCGCTGGGAGGGTTGATGGGGTTGGGTGGGTCACCGGCCAGGGGCG
>JAAFIY010000123.1 GCA_013297985.1 Comamonadaceae bacterium
CCAACAGCGTCCAGATCACGCCCTGGTCGGGGTCGCGCCCCACCACGCAGCGACCAGCCAATTGCACCCACAAGGTGTGGCCGTCGCGCCTTCGCAATGCCCGTTCATCGACATATTCGCCATGGGCCATGAGGGCGGCGCGGGTGGCTTCGCCATGCTGCTCAAAGGCTTCGTCGCTTTCATAAAACAAGCGACTGCTTTGGCCCAACAACTCATCTCGCGCATAGCCGGTGAGCTCCAGGTATTTGTCGTTCACCCATTGCAAGCGGCGGTTGATGTTGAAGCTGATGCCCACCAGCGCGCTGTTCAAAATGGCTTCGCGTTCGCTGGAGGTGCGGGCCAGCTTTTCTTGCAAGCGCATGCGTTGGTCGATGTCCAGCACCGCCCACACTGTGCCCTGACTGAGATCGCGCGGGTTGACGGCCTTGCCCGACAGGTGAACCCAAAACACCGTGCCGTCGCCCTTGCGCATTTGCAGTTCAGCTTCGTAGCTGGCGCCGCGGGCAATCGCGCGGGCCACCTCGCCGCCCACACGCAGGTAGTCAGCGCGTGACAGGTAGTGCGCTTCCAGGCTTTGCAAGGGCTCGGCCACCGGCACCCCAAACACCTCGGACATCGCCGTGTTGGCCCATTTGAAGCGACCCTGCGGCGTGAGAAATGCAATGCCCACAATGGCATTGTCCAAAATGGTTTCGCGCTCGGTGAGGGTCTCAGTCAGGGTGCGCTCGAGCTCCTTGCGCTCGGTGACATCGGTAAAGAAGGTCAGCGTGGCTTCGCCCGTGTCCCAAGGCACCACGGTGACGCCCAAGTCAATCCAGATCACGCTGCCGTCGGGGCGACACAGGCGAATTTCATAGCGCGGCGGCACCGCTTCTCCGGCCAGGCGTTTGCGATGGCGTTCTGCCACCAGCGGCTTGTCATCGGGGTGGATGCTGTCCAAAAACCCGCGCGCCATCATCGCTTCCTGCGACAGGCCCACCAGCTCGCAGGCACGGGCATTGACGAAGGCAAAGCGCCCGTCTTGCACCACCACCATGCCTTCGCCCACGTGCTCTACCACCGTGCGGTAACGCTGCTCAGAGCGCAGCAGGCGGACATCGGTCAATTTGCGTTCGGTGACATCTGAGAAGAACGACAAGGTGGCCATGCGGCCCTCCCACGGAACCGCAGTGGCATGCACGTTCATCCATCGAATGCCGCCATCAGCGTCTACCACCCGCAGCTCGTAGTGGTTCGGCACCACTTCGCCGACTTGGCGGCGCAGTTGGCGTTCGGCCGCCACCTTGCGGTCGTCAGGGTGCAACCACTCAAAAAAAGGCCGCGCCATGGCTTGCTCGCGGGTGACGCGCATTAGCTCCAAGCCACGTGGATTGATGAAGGCGGCGTACCCGTCTTGCAGCACCGCCATGCCCTCGCCCAGGTTGTCGATGACGTTGCGATAGCGTACTTCGGACGCCTGCAACTGCTCTATGGCCTGGCGCCGCTCCGTCACGTCCGAGAAGAACGACATCGTGGCTGGCGCGCCCGCCCACTGCAAAGCGCTGGCATGGGTTTCAAGCCAGCGCACCTCGCCGTCGGGCATCAGCGCGCGAAATTCGTAGTGCGCGGCTACCGCTTCGCCCGCATCCCTGCGGCGGCGACGTTCTTCGATCATGGCGTGGTCATCAGGGTGAACCCATTCGGCCACCGTCGCGCCAATCATCTGCGCCATGGGGCGTTTAAGCGCCCGTTCGGCCTGCGGATTGGCAAACACCACCTTGCGGTCTTGGATGACGATCATCCCTTCGCCCAGGTTTTCCACAATCGCGCGGTTGCGCGCTTCCGATTGGCGCAGCGCGTCGGCCTGACCCTGGCGTTCGGTGATGTCGCGCATAAAAGCGCCGAAGCCCAGCGAGCCATCGGGCCCCACCGGGAACACCGACAGCTCCACCGGCAGGCGATGGCCGTCCCGGTGCAGACAGGGCACTTCAATGGTGCGGTTCAGGATGTGCGCTTCGCGGGTGCGCAGGTAGCGCTCCATACCCAGGCGGTGGCCTTCGCGGTGTTCGCGTGGCACGATCAGATCGCCCAGCATGCGCCCCATCACTTCGTCGACGCGCCAGCCCAGCATGCGTTCAGCGGCGGGGTTCCAGTCGGTGACACGGCCCTGCGTGTCAATGGCCACGACCGCATCGGGCGTAGCTTGCATAAGGGCCGCCGCATGCGCGGCGCGGGCCAACTCGGCCGACGATGCAGAACGCAGAGATTCAGGCATGGGCTTCAATGGTCACAGATTCGAACTACTGGCAGGCCGCGCAACCCTGTGGTTGAGGCTGACAAACACCCGGCGGCAATGCCCGCGTGGGAAACTTCGCTTAAGCAGATGCACGCTGCCATTGTGAGATGTATCTGAAGGTTTTCACTATTGGGTTTGCCAGGCATGAATCGATCTCTTGTGGGCCACCACTTCCAACGCGGCGCGGTGGTGGTGCAGTCGCTTTTGGTATGGGGCCTGATTGCGCTGAGCATTGCGCTGGCCTACACCAGCTTTGGCTGGCCGGGCGTGGCTTTTGCCGTGGGCGGAGTGCTGATGTGGCTGCTGCTGCACTTCACCCGGCTGACGCTGGTGCTCAAGCGCGCCGCCGATGTACCGATTGGCCACACCGACAGTGCCGTGATGCTCAACGCCAAGCTGGCCAAGGGCCAGACGCTGCTGCACGTGATTGGCCTAAACCGCGCCCTGGGCCAGTTGCAAACCCCCGAGAACCAACAGCCCGAAGTCTTTCGCTGGATAGACCCCAGCGACGCCTGGGTGGACTGCACCTTCGTCAGCGGAAAGTTGCAGGCGTGGCAGATGCATCGGCCGCCGGCCGAGCCTGCCGCTGACGCAACCGCCGCCCCGGCCAGCTCTGAGATTGCTACAAAATAAATAGCTGCTTGCTCCCATAAACAGGCCACTACAGCCTGATTTTTCTAACTGCCCGTGTCGAAATCCAAAGTCACCCTGCCGATTGATCTGGCCCTGCAAGGCGGTGGCGCCCACGGCGCTTTCACCTGGGGGGTGTTAGACCGTCTGCTGGATGAACGTCGCTTGGTGGTGGCGGGCATCAGCGGCACCAGCGCGGGTGCCTTCAATGCGGTGGCGCTAGCCAGCGGCCTCATGCAAGGCAGCCGCCAGGCCGCACAGGCGCAATTGCGCACCGTATGGGAAGGCGTGGCGCGCATCAGTGCCTGGGCTGCGCCCGCGCAAACCGCGCACGAATGGATTGACTACGCCTGGGGCCGCTGGTGGGCGGGCAGTTGGGGCGCTGCAGCGCCCAGCAGCAATTTGTCGCCCTACCAGTTCAACCCGCTGAACTTGAACCCCTTGCGCGGCCTGCTGACAGAGGCCATCGACTTTGACGCGGTGCGCCGCAACGACCGCATGGGCCTGTTCATTGCCACCACCCATGTGCGCAGCGGCAACCTGCATGTGTTTCGCAATGCCGACATCACCGTGGATGTGGTGCTGGCCTCGGCCTGCTTGCCGCTGCTATTTCAAGCGGTAGATATCCACGGTGAGGCCTATTGGGATGGCGGCTTTGCGGGTAACCCGTCGCTGGAACCACTCGTCACCGAAAGCGAGGCCGACGACCTGCTTCTGATTCAAATCAACCCGCGCCAGCGCTCCCAGGTGCCCACCGACACCCGCGACATTCAAGAGCGAATCAACGAAATCACCTTTAACACCAGCTTGCTCAAAGAACTGCGCAGCATCACGCTGCTCAAGCAAGTGGTGGCCATGTCCGAGCCACGCCTGGTGGGCAGCCGCGGCGCCTATTTGTTTCGCCGCATGCAAGCGCTGCGGGTGCACCGCATCGAGGGCGATCACCGCTTGGCCGAATTGGGCGCAGGCAGCAAAACCGACACCCGCGCCCATAGCCTGGCCCGCTTGCACCGCCTGGGGGTAGAGGCGGCCGATGCGTGGCTGCGCCAGCACGGCAGCGCCTTGGGCCACCACGCCACGGTGGATGTGGTGGCTGAGTTTGGCGTGGGCACGGTGCAGGGTGCACCGCCCAGCAGGCCATCCACCACGCCAGCCAGCTCGCCAGCCAGCTCACCGCCACGCCGTCCGCTACAAAAATAATAGCTGTATGGGCAATCAAATCGAGCCCAAGCGCCGTGTTGGCCCAATTTCTTAAAATTGCGCTCTGTTTTCAACTTTCTTACTGCGCCGCGCGCGCCTGCACCATGACCGCAATGCCCCCTTCAATGTCAGACCGCGACGGCAAGATCTGGATGGACGGCCAGTTGGTCGAATGGCGCGACGCCAAGATCCACGTGTTGACGCACACGCTGCACTACGGCTGCGGCGCGTTTGAGGGCGTGCGCGCTTACAAAACCGAGCGCGGCACCGCCATCTTTAGGCTGCAAGAGCACACCCAGCGCTTGTTTAACAGCGCCAAAATTTTGCGCATGGCCATTCCCTTCACGCAGGAGCAGGTCAGCGAAGCGCAGCGTCAGGTGGTGCGTGAAAACAAGCTGGAATCGGGCTACCTGCGCCCGCTGACCTGGATTGGCGACAAAAAGCTGGGTGTCAGCCCCAAGGGCAACACCATTCATTTGATGGTGGCCGCCTGGGCCTGGGGCGCGTATTTGGGTGAAGAAGGTTTGCGGCGCGGCATCCGTGTGAAAACCAGCAGCTACACCCGCCACCACGTCAACATCACCATGACGCAGGCCAAGGCGGTGAGCAATTACACCAACAGCATCTTGGCCAACATGGAAGCCACCGACGAGGGCTACGACGAAGCCCTGCTGCTCGACCCCAGCGGCTTTGTCAGCGAAGGCGCGGGCGAAAACCTCTTTGTGGTGAAAGACGGCGTGATCTACACGCCTGATTTGTCGGCTGGGGCCCTAAACGGCATCACCCGCAACACGGTGCTGCACATCGCCAAAGACCTGGGTTTGGAAGTGGTGCAAAAGCGCATCACCCGCGATGAGGTCTACATCAGCGACGAAGCCTTCTTTACCGGCACGGCGGCTGAAGTGACGCCGATTCGTGAACTAGACCGCATCACCCTGGGTGCGGGCGAGCGTGGGCCCATCACCACCCAAGTGCAAGCCGCTTTCTTTGACATCGTGAATGGGCGCAATCCCAAATACGCCCATTGGCTCACGCCGGTGGCCTGATTCAAGCGCAACGGAGCCCCACCCCATGAGCACAACCAAAGGCGCGGTCGAGTTGCGCGCCAAAGACTTGAACCCCCAAGGCGGCATCTTTTGCCCCAGCCCCTTGGCCGACATGAAGATCTGGAACAGCCACCCCAAGGTGTACCTGGATGTGGCCAAGACCGGCGAGGCGCGCTGCCCCTATTGCGGCACCGTCTACAAGCTCAAGGCGGGCGAAGTGGTGGGACACGCCCACTGAGACGCCGCTCGCGCAGCCTGACCTAGGCTGCCGCCATCAAACGCTGCCCGTTGGCAAACGCCGCCATCGACTGCGGCCGCAGCTCGGCCAAGATGGCGGTGAGCTGGGTGTCGGCAGGGCCCACTGATTTGGCCAACTTGCCAAAGCCGTCCAGGCGGCTTTCCAGCATCCAAGCACGCAAGCCCTTGTCTTGCGCCAAGCTCAGTTGGTTGCCCAAGTTGCCCAAGGTGCAGGGGATGTAGCCTGCCAGCGTGTGCGGAAACGGCACCGGCGTGCACAGCTTGTTTTTGTAGGCGTTGTCGTCGGCGTAGTGCGCCTCTAAATAGCCGCAGATGGCCGAGCTCAGCGACACCAGCGGTGCGCGCAGCAACTGCGGCGTGACGCGGTCGGCTTCAAAAATCGGGCGACTGGGTTTGAAGCCCACCGCAGACGCGGTGCAGTCCACATAGACGGTGCCGCTGGGCAAGTTGTGGCGGCCGCCGTCGCATTGCAGGCCCTGCGCGTCGATGCTTTGCACGCGCCCTTGGCGCACCACCTGCTTAATCTGGCGCAGCAAATCCACTTCGCCTTTGGAGATGGTGGCGTAGTGAAACATGCGCGGCGTCTGTGTGGTGTCAATGCGCAGCATTTGGTCGTCGGCCTCCAGGCGCAAGAACAAATCGTCCACGCTGGTGGCCTGGGCCAGGGCGCGCATTTGCTTCAAGGCCCCGCCGATGGAGGCTTCAAAGAACTCCATACCCGGCTGCGTGGTGGCGCGGTTGATCAACCATGAATCGCGCGGCATCACCCAAGTGATGGCCGCCGGGCTCACGCCGCTGGACAGCAGCCACACGCCCACATCCATGGCGGTTTTGCCGGCACCCACGATGCAGTAGTGCGCTGGGCGTTCGTCGTCTTGCCAGATTTGGGTGAGACCGCCGGGCGTGCGCAAGCGCACACCCGCCGCCACCGCATAGGCCGGGGGCGTAGTGCTGGGCACGCGGGGGCTGAAGAAAGCGGCGTCCACCCACTTTTTGCGCACCGTCACTTCGGTGGTTTGGCCCGACAGCACCGACTCCATCTGCGCCACGCCCGCCTGCACGCCAGTGCAGCGGGTCATGGGCACATAGCGCACCCGCCCGCTGGGCAGCAGGCGCTGGTGCAGCACATTGTGAAAGTAGCCGGTGACTTCTGAGCCGCTGGCTAGTTCGTAGTAGCCCGCGTTGTGGCCCACCTCGTCTTTGCGCCGCGTGCCCAGCTCCATCGAATGCACACCGTAGTTGGCAGAAGGCTGGTGCAGCGCCACAAAGGGGTAGGCGTCGTTCCAGTGGCCGCCGGGCTTGGCGTGCAAGTCCACCAGGGTGATGTGGGCGTCACTCTCAGCCAGCAAGGCGTCGGTAAAGGCCAAGCCGGTGGCGCCCGCGCCAACGATGAGATAGTCCGTGCTGAAAGCCGTCACACTTGCGCTCCGAAATGCGGGCGGCTTTAGGCGCCCCGTTTGCTATAAATAACGTAGCTGCTTGCGCCCATCATTAGGGCTCAAGCGGTACATCAAGATCAAAGAAGCCTCGCTTGCAATGACGACCTCGCCGCGCGTTGCCCCCCGCCGCAGCCTGGTGATCGCCCCGCAATGGATTGGCGACGCAGTGATGACGGAGCCCCTGTTGCGCGCCCTGCACAGCCGTGGCGAACAGATCACGGTGGCAGCGCTTGCGCACATCGTACCGGTGTACCGCGCCATGCCCGGCGTGCTGGCGGCCATTGAGCTGCCCTTTGCCCATGGGCGGCTGGATTTGCGCGCCCGCCGCCAGTTGGCGCAAGCCATTCGGGGCCAGTTTGACGCCGCCTATGTGCTGCCCAACAGCCTGAAAAGCGCTCTGCTGCCGCTGTTGGCGGGCATTCCCGAGCGGCTGGGCTACTTGGGCGAAGCCCGGGTGGGCTTGCTCACCCACCGGCTGAAAAATCCGCCCAAAGACCGCCGCCCGCCCATGGTGGCGCTGTACTTGGCGCTAAGCGGTCAGACGCTGGCCACACACGAATCTTTGCCGCAGCCGCGCCTGCGGGTGACCGATGCCGCGCAACGCGCCGCACTGGCGGCTTATGAGTTGCCCGCCCAGGGTTTTCGGGTGTTTGCGCCAGGGGCTGAATACGGCCCGGCCAAGCGCTGGCCCGCATCGCACTACGCCGCGCTGGCCGCAGCCAGCAACTTGCCGGTGCGCTTGTTGGGGTCTGGCAAAGAAGCCGACTTGTGCGCCGACATCGTGGCTCAGGCGCTGGCACTTGGGGCGCCCGCAGGCCATGTGCAATCGCTGGCTGGGGCCACACCGCTGGCCGATGCGATGGCCCTGATCGCCACCTGCGCCAGTCTGGTCAGCAATGATTCGGGCCTGATGCATGTGGGCGCGGCGTTGGGCGTGCCGCAGGTGGCGCTGTTTGGCTCTAGCAGCCCCGAACACACGCCGCCGCTAAACCCCCGCGCCCAGGTGCTATGGCTCAAGCAAGACGCCACGTACACCCCGGCGCTCGACTGCGCGCCGTGTTTTGAGCGCGAATGCCCGCTGGGCCACACCCGCTGCCTCAACGACCTGGCACCCACCAAAGTGCTATCTTTTTGGTAGCTGCTTGGGCCCATTTCTAGGGCCTAGGGCCGGTTTTGTGCATCGTGTATGCGGCGCGTTGGCACCGGCTGGTGCGCTTGGTGGGGCTCGGCGTCACCCTGCGTCACCAAGCACCGGCGGCAAGCGGCAGTTCTGTGGAATGAACTAACCAGTAGTTCGTATAGTGGCAAGCAGCGGCCATGTTGCCGCAATTCGTGCGGACGGTTCCTGCCATGCAGTTGTTGTTCAAGCCCGGCCTGTGGGTCATGCGCCAGTTGCGCTTTGGCCCGAAGTTTGCGCTGGTGTGCGCGGTGTTGGTGATCCCGCTGGTGCTGGTGTCGTTCTTGTTGATGCGGCAGTTGCTCAATGACGCGGCAGCGGCCAGCAAAGAGCAAGTCGGGCTGCGGATGGTGGAGCAAACGCTGACCGTCACCCGCCTGCTGCAGCAGCACCGCGGCCAGATGAACGGGGTGCTATCGGGCAACGCCAACCTGCGTGCGCCCGCTCAAGCCACGCGGGGAGAGCTGACCAAAGCCATTGCCGATTTCGATGCTGCGCTCAAGGCTTATCCCGATTCATTTGTCCAAGCGCCCGCGCGTGAGCTGCTTTCGGCCGTCACCACCACGCTGGCGGGCGCTGATCAACTGGACCAAACCGACAGCTTTCGCCGCCACACCCAATTGGTGGCACAGACCCACAGCTTGCGCATGCTGCTGGGCGAGCATTCAGGCCTGCTGCTAGACCCGGTGCGCGAAACCTATTTTTTAAGCCAATCGCTGTTGCAGCATTTTCCCAATGCGCTCGAGAGCATGGGCCAGGTGCGTGGCCAGGGCACCGGCGCCTTGTCGCAAGGCTTTGTGGACGACAACGTGCGCGATTCGCTCATGTTGCAAGAGGTGCTGCTGAAAACCGCGATTCGCGAGATTCGCAATAACCTGGAATCCGTTGCCCGAGCCGATGCGGCGCTGGCTGGGCGTGTGGGCCCCGAGCTCACCGCCACTGCGTCGGCGGCTGAAGCCTGGCTGCGCCAGGCCTTGATCACCATTGACGCGGCGGACGAAAACAAGGCCAAGGCGCAAGACTTTTTTCGCGAAGCCACGGCTGTCATGGCCCGCATGGCCAAGGTCGCCACTGCGGTGCAAGCGGAGGTCGACGACGCCTTGGCCCAGCGGGTAGACAGGGCGCGCCAGCTGTTCATGGGTGCGGCGGCTTTGGTGGCCATGGCGTTGCTGGTGGCCTTGTACTTGGTGGTGGCCTACTTCTACTCGGTCAACCGAGATTTGTATGCCATCAGCCGCTCGTTGATGGATGTGGCGGCGGGCAATTTGTCGCGCCCCACCAAACGCCGTAGCGCCGACGAGCTGGGCGACTTGGCGGCTGTGGTTGAAGAGA
>JAAFIY010000124.1 GCA_013297985.1 Comamonadaceae bacterium
TGCCCAAGTGCGCCAACAAAATGTCGCCGCTTTTGATGCTGCGCAGCGCTTGGGCCAGCAATTGCGCG
Organism: Comamonadaceae bacterium; assembly: GCA_013297985.1. Classification (GTDB taxonomy): domain Bacteria; phylum Pseudomonadota; class Gammaproteobacteria; order Burkholderiales; family Burkholderiaceae_C; genus JAAFIY01. The sequence continues at coordinate 69 of JAAFIY010000124.1, forward strand.
TTGGGGAATTTGTCGCTGGCCAGCTCGTCGCCCAAGAAGCCTGCAGGTGACCAGCCCACATGGGCATAGCCGCAGGCGCGGGCGGCCTGCAGCAGCGCGGGCGATGTCTTGCCGCCCGGGGCGCGCCAGACGGGCAAGGTGGCCACACCCGTCAATTCACGCAGACGGTCGTCGGCGCGTTTGATTTCGGCGCAGAACTGCGCGGCCGTCATGGTGCTGGTTTTGCCAAGGTCGGGCCCCGCCGAAGGGCGCACGCTAAAGCGCGCTTGGCCGTCAGTGCCCGCAGGCAAATCGCCACGCCAGTAGGTGTGGTCAAACGTGTGGGACGCAAAGGCATGTGGCTGGCCGCCATGGCGATCAGCAGCGCGTTCGCGCCACCAAGCGGCCCAGTGTTGCCCCAAGCTGCCATCGCCCACTTGGGTGCGCTCGTTGGCGCCGAAGAAGGTCGCCGGCACGTCGTGGCGCTTGAGCACATCGGCAATCAGCGGCGCCACCGCCATGTGGCCGGTGTCTAGGGTGAGGTAAAGCGGCTTGTTGCACGCCGCCGTGGGGCTTGAAGCAAAAACGGCTGTTGCGCCCAAAAATAGGGCGCAAGCAGCTATTAATTTAGTAGCAAATCGGCCCATGGTGCACCTTACAACTTGCACTAGCGCGGCGCGTGGTCCAGCGTCCACACGCCATGCGGTGAACGCCCCACCCGCACCTGGCGGGCCACTTGTTTGGTTTGGGTGTCGATCACCGTCAGGTGGCGCGACCAGCGGCTGGTGACATAGAGCCAGCGGCCGTCGGCGCTCAAGTCCATGCAGTCTGGGCCGCCAGGGGCGGGGTAGGTGTCTACCACTTTCAAGTCTTGCATGTCGATGCGACTGATGGTGTTGGCCACCCGGTTGCTGACAAACAAATGCCGCTTGTCGCCCTGCGCCCGAAAGGCGTGCGCCCCGTTGCCGGTGACGATGCGCCCGGCCACCCGGGGCTGCGCGGCGGAGATGTCAAACACCTGCACTTCGTCGTCGCCAGTCAGGCCGACAAAAAGGCGCTTGTCATCGGCGCTGCCGTAGATGTCAGCCGGCATGGCGCCAGTGCCAATACGCCACAAGATGCGCTGCTCAGCCAAGCTGAAGGCCACCACCTCGTTGCTGTCTTGCATCGTCACGTAGGCGGTGGTGCTGGCCGAATCAATCCAGATGTGGCTGGGCGTTTTGGCGCAGGCAATGCGCTTGGCCAGCACCGGCGCGCGGTTTTCCCAGCGGTAGATGTCCACATGGTTCAGCCGGTTGGCGGCCGTCACGAACCACTTCATGTCGGGCGAAAACCGCAGGTGATACGGATCAATGATGCCCGTCAAAGTGCGCAGCACGGCGCCGCTGCGCGGATCAATAAAGGTGAGCGAATCCCCGGCGGCGTTGGCCACGATCAGCTCGCGCTCGTCAGGCGTCAAATACAAGTGGTGCGGCTCTTTGCCGACGGGGATGCGGCTGCGCTCGGTCCAGGTGGCGGGGTCAATCACGCTGACGGTGGCGTCCAGCGAATTCAGCACAAAAATCGGATGCGCCGTGGCAGCCATGGCCCCCCCGACCCAGCCACCCAGGCTTGCCACCAGGGGCGCCGCCCCACCTGCCGCCAGGGTCCGCAGGGCACCGCGCCGCGACAGGTTCAAGAAATCACTCACCACACACACCTTTCAATCGGGGGTTTGCGCTGGCCCAACGGGCTTTTGGCGCTATCAGAAGTGTATCGGTGGGGGCCCCCATGAAATCCACCGATGCCCCTGCGCTTTGCGGCGGCTCAAGGCGCTGGCACGTGGGTGGCGGTGCACAGCGCGACTTCGGCCGCGGACAACCATCGCCACTGGCCCGGCGTCAGGGCGTCGGGCAGCGCCAAACCGCCCATGTGCGACCGATGCAGGCGCTGCACTTCGCGCCCGCGGGCGGCCCACATGCGCTTGACTTGGTGGTATTTGCCTTCAGCCAGCGTCATTTGCACTCGGTGTGCGCCCAGCGCATCGGCGCTCACCCGGTCGCAGGCCAAGGCGTGCCACGCGCCCCGTTCGCCAGGTAGCTGCATGCCGGCCAGCATGGCCTGCAAATCGGCGTCGGTGGCGGGTGCATCCAGACCCACCTGGTACACCTTGGGCGCATGGTGCTTGGGCGACGCCAGGCGGTGCAGCCAGGCGCCATCGTCACTGAGCAGCAGCAGCCCGGTGGTGTCTTGGTCCAAGCGCCCCGCCGCTTGCACGCCATCGGTGCCGCCGCGCACCGGCCGCTGGCGCAAGGGCGCGGGCAGCAAGGTGTACACGCTGGGCCAGGCGCTGGCGCGTTGCGAGCATTCGGTGCCCGGCGGCTTGTGCATCACCAAATGCGCCCGGGCCACCACCGGCCAGGGGGCATCCAGGCCCGGCCCGGCATCCGTGGCCTTGATCCACATGCCCGCCTGCACATCTGCGGCGGTGTAGGTGTGGCCCGCATCCGTGGGAGCGGGCGCCCAGGCGCCTTCTAGGCCGAAGCGAACCCACACCCGGCCGTGCTGCAGCAAGCCTGCACACAGGCGGCGCGCGCCAAAGCCTTGGGTGTACAGCACCTGCGCCAAGGGCTGGCACGCGGTGTCGATGTCGTCTGGGGAGGGTAGCCAATCAGCGGGGATGTTCACCCCACGATGGTAGGGCGCCGCGCAGCGCCCGATTTGGGCACTTCAGCCCAAAAAGTGGCGCCGGTAGCGCTCGGGCAAATCCGCCACATGCATCATCATGGGCAAGTCGGCGGTGTTGAAGTCAGGATCCCACGCTGGGGCACCCAGCACCTTTGCACCCAGGCGCAAATAGCCTTTGATGAGCGCGGGCGGCTCGATGTCCAGGCTGCTGTTCAAGCCGTCCAGCGGCAGCGGCAGCCGCGGGCGCACTTGCATTTCAGGTGCGGCCAAATGGCTGTGGCGCAGTTGCTGCCAGATGCTGGCGGCCACGTCGCCGGTGACCACGCCTTGGTGCAGCATGGGCACGCTGGCGCAGCCAATCATGATGGGCAGGCGGTTGCGCGTCATGAAGCCGGCCAGCTCACCCCACAGCGCCAAAATCACCGCGCCGCGACGGTGGTTGGCGTGCACGCAGCTGCGGCCCAATTCCACCATTTGTTCGCGCAGGCCGCGCAGGCGCACCAAGTCAAATTCGGTGTCGCTGTAGAAACTACCCACGCGCTTGGCCTGAGTGGGCGTGAGCGCCCGATAGGTGCCCACCACGTCGCCGGTTTCTGCGCAGCGCACCAAGAGGTGTTCGCAATAGTCGTCAAACAAGTCCACGTCGTGGCCGGGAATGTCTTGCGGCAGCTGCGCGCCCATTTCCAGTGCAAAGACTTCGTAGCGCAGCCGCTGGGCGGCGCGCACGTCGTCTAAATGGCGGGCCCAGTACACCTGCAGCGGTGCCGCGCTGCGATCAGTGCCTATCGGCTGCGGGGCTGCCCCTGTGGCCACAGATACTGGCGCGTGCGTGCCAACACCCGTTGCAGTTGTTGGGCGATGAAGTGACCTCCGTGGATCATGGCTGGGCGACAGGGGGCCGGTGGGGTTGGGCAGTTCGCGCATGGCTTGCTCCGTGAGGTTCGATGGCATGGCGCGCACTGTGCGGGTGGCCTTTGACGCGCATGTGGCGCGGGCATGACATGTCGATGACACTCGCCACACCGATTTGCATCTGGTCAATTTGCCCTGCTGCGCCGCTTTGACGCCCTAGGCAGCTATGTTTTTGGTAGCGAGACGCGGGGTCTGTTCCGTCATGGAAGTGTCACGATCGGTGGCCAGACTGAGGGCCCCAAAATTGGAGCCAAGCCGTGACTGAATCTGCTGCCCCCGGCGTGCTGAACGTGTTGTTCTTGTGCACCCACAACTCCGCCCGCAGCATCTTGGCCGAGGCGGTGTTGAACCACGTGGGGCGTGGCCGCTTCCAGGGCTATTCAGCCGGCAGCCACCCGCGCGAAAACCAAAAACCCAACCCCTTGGCGCTGCAGGTGCTGCAAGAGGCCCACATCCGCACCGAAGGCCTCTACTCCAAAAACTGGGATGTGTTTGCCAAGCCCGATGCCCCCCACATGGATTTGGTGATCACGGTGTGCGACCAAGCTGCGGGCGAGGTCTGCCCGTTTTGGCCGGGTCAGCCCGCCACCGCCCATTGGGGCTACGGTGATCCGTCTTTGGTAGAGGGCAGTGACCTGCAGCGCCACGAAGCTTTTCGCCTGACCTTGCTGGCCATCAAAGCGCGGCTAGATGTGTTGGTGGCGCTGCCTGCTGACAAACTGGCCCGCATGTCGCTTGAGACCACGGCGCGCGGCTTGGCCAAGACATGACGGTGGACACCCACCCCCGGCCGCCGGGGCTCGCCGCTATTGGTTTGAGCGAGGCCTTGGGCACGGCAGTGCTGCTGGCGGCGGTGATCGGCTCGGGTGTGATGGCCGAGCAACTCTCCCAAGGCAACACCGGCGTGGCGCTGCTAGCCAACACCTTGGCGACCGTGTTTGTGCTGGTGGTGTTGATCGAAACCTTGGGGCCGATCAGCGGCGCACACTTCAACCCGATGGTGTCATTTGCCCTGTGGTTTCACACGTCTGCTCCGCAGCGCAGCAGCGCAGATCTGGGCGTGCGAGTGTTGGCCCAGGCGCTGGGCTCGGTAGCCGGTGCGTGGCTGGCGCACGCCATGTTCAGCTTGCCGCTGCTGCAAGCCAGCACCAAGGTGCGCGATGGCGCCGGACTGTGGCTGGCTGAGGTGGTGGCCACCGCCGGGTTGCTGTGGGTGGTGCTGCGGTCCACCACAGCGGCGGGTAGCGCTGCGCGGGTGCCCGTGAGCGTGCAAGTGGCCTGCTGGATTGGAGCGGCCTATTGGTTTACCGCCAGCACCAGTTTTGCGAACCCGGTGGCGGTGTTGGGGCGCAGCTTGTCAAACAGCTTTGCAGGCATCGCCCCTGGCAGTGCTATAGGTTTTGTAGCTGCTCAGGCTGTGGGATGCGGCCTGGCGATGGTGTTGTTCGCTAAATCGCCGCGCTAAGCCGCAGGCAAGGTGTCTGCCAGGGCCTGGGCCCAATGGCGGGCCTGGGCCGCGTCAGCGGCCTCCACCATCACTCGTAGCACCGGCTCGGTACCGCTGGCGCGAATCAGCAGTCGGCCGCTGTCGCCCAGCGCCGCCACCGCTTGCGCTTGCGCGGCCTGCAGTGGGGCGTGGCTGCGCCAATCAAAGCCCGGCGCCGTGCGCTTGTTGATGAGCACCTGGGGGTACAACTGCACATCAGCCAACAGGGCGCCCAAGCTTTTGCCGCTGCGCACACAGGCTTGCAGCACTTGCAAGGCGCTGATGAGGCCATCGCCGGTGGTGTGCTTGTCTAGCGCCAAGAGGTGGCCGCTGCCCTCGCCGCCCAGCAACCACTGGTGCTGTTGCAGGGCTTCGAGCACATAGCGGTCGCCCACGGCGGCGCGCACCAGCTTCACGCCGCGCCGGGCCAGGGCACGCTCTACCGCCAGGTTGGTCATGAGGGTGCCAACCACGCCAGGCACGTGTTCATCGCAGGCCATGCGGTCTGCGGCCAGCAGGTACAGCAGCTCATCGCCGTTGTACAAGCGGCCGTCGGCGTCCACCATTTGCAGGCGGTCTGCGTCGCCGTCCAGCGCCAGACCGAAGTGGGCTTTTTCGCGTTGCACCGCATCCACCAGCGCTTGCGGATGGGTGGCGCCCACACCTTGGTTGATGTTCAAGCCATCAGGCGCGCAGCCGATGGCCACCACATCGGCGCCCAGTTCATGAAACACCTTGGGCGCAATTTGGTAGGCCGCGCCGTGGGCCGCGTCCACCACAATCTTGATGCCTGCCAAAGACAAATCGGCGCTGAAAGTGCTTTTGCAAAACTCGATATAGCGCCCCGCCGCGTCGGCCAGCCGCCGGGCTTTGCCGATCTGGTCAGACGCAGCCCACTGCGGCGTTTGCGCCAGGGCCGCTTCCACCTGCAGTTCCCACGCGTCAGGCAGCTTGGTGCCACTGGCTGAAAAAAACTTGATGCCGTTGTCGCCATAGGGGTTGTGGCTGGCGCTGATGACCACGCCCAAGCTGGCGCGCTGGGCACGGGTGAGATAGGCCACCCCCGGCGTGGGCAGCGGGCCCAACAGCACCACATCGACCCCGGCGGAGTTCAAGCCCGATTCAAGTGCCGATTCGAGCATGTAGCCCGAGATGCGGGTGTCTTTGCCAATGAGCACCGTCGGGCGCGGCTGCGAGGTTTTCAGCACCCGGCCCACGGCGTGGCCCAGGCGCAGAACAAAGTCGGGCGTGATGGGGGGCGTGCCCACCGCCCCGCGAATGCCGTCGGTGCCAAAAAACTGGCGCGCTTTGGACGACGGCGCGCTGGCGAATTCCTTGGCGAATGCGCCGCCGAGTGCACTGCTGTCGCGAGGGGTTGCGTTCATAGAGTGAATTGTGCCGCTGGGTGACGGCCGCTGCGGGCAAGAAGAAGCGCCACTTGCGGCGCCCAGCCAGGCTTAGACGAAGCCCGCAGCCACCTGACGCGAAGCCACCCACACCTTGCGCGCCATCACCGTCTCGGCCACATCGTGCACCCGCAGCACATGGGCGCCGCGCTCCATGGCCAGCACTGCGGCGGCGATGCTGGCCACCAAGCGGCCGTCTACATCTTGGCCGGTCAGGCGCCCCAAGGTGGATTTGCGCGACCAACCCACCAGCAAGGGGTAGCCAGTGCCAAGCAGTTCGCCCTGGCGGCATAGCAGGGCCAGGTTCTGCTCGTCGGTTTTGCCAAAGCCGACACCTGGGTCCCAGGCAATGCGCTCGGGCGATACGTCTAAGCCCAGCAAAATGGCGGTGCGCTCTTCTAAGAAGTCTTGCACGCCCACCACCACATCCACTTTCATGGGCGACAGTTGCATGGTCCGCGGCTCCCCGTGCATGTGCATCAAACACACGCCACAAGTGGGGTGGGCAGCCACTGCCGCAACGGCCGCGGGTTGGCGCAGCGCCCAGACGTCATTGATGATGTCCACGCCCAAATCGAGCGCTTCGCGCATCAGCTCGGCCTTGTAGGTGTCTAGCGACACCGGCACGCCCAGCTTGACGGCCTCACGCAGCACCGGCAGCACGCGCTGGCGCTCGGTCGCCAAGTCCACAGGGGTGGCGCCGGGGCGGGTGGATTCGCCGCCGATGTCCAAGATGTCGGCGCCGTCGCGCACCAGGGCTTCGCAATGCGCAATGGCCACCGAGGCGTTGGCGTGCAGGGCGCCGTCGCTGAATGAATCGGGCGTGACGTTGACGATGCCCATCACCCGGGGCACCGACAGATCGATGCGAAACCGCCCCGTTTGCCACACCGGCGGCGCAGCGCCGACAGACGCGCCCAGGCTGCCAAAGGCGCTACCGCTGTCGTCGTGCTGAGGCAGACCGGGAGTCATGGGATGCTTGAAGCAAGCCGCGCAGCAGGTCAGACGCAGCGGCCCCGCTGCTTGGTGCAGGGATGTCAGGCCGCCGAGGGCTTGGGCTCGGCCGCCACGGCAGGCGCTCCGCCCGAGCCACCGCCCGACGAAGGTGTGCGGGTGGCGCCGTCCTTGGGCGGGCGCGGCTCACGGCCCGCCATGATGTCGTCAATCTGATCGGCATCAATGGTTTCCCATTCGAGCAAGGCCTTGGCCATGGCATGCATCTTGTCTGAATGCTCTTCAATCAGCTTGCGCGCCAAGGCATATTGGGTGTCGATGATGCGGCGCACTTCCGCATCCACCTTGCGCATGGTTTCTTCACTGATGTTGGTGGTCTTGGTCACCGAGCGGCCCAAGAACACCTCGCCTTCGTTTTCGGCATACACCATGGGGCCCAGCGCGTCGGTCATGCCGTAGCGCATCACCATGTCGCGCGCGATGTGGGTGGCGCGCTCAAAGTCGTTGCTGGCGCCGGTGGTCATCTGGTGCATGAACACTTCTTCAGCGATGCGGCCACCAAACAGCATGCTGATTTGGTTGAGCATGTATTCGCGGTCAAAGCTGTACCGATCGCGCTCGGGCAGGCTCATGGTGACGCCTAAGGCGCGCCCACGCGGGATGATGGTGACTTTGTGCACCGGGTCGCATTTGGGCAGCAGCTTGCCAATGAGCGCGTGGCCGCTTTCGTGATAGGCGGTATTGCGGCGCTCGTCTTCGGGCATGACCATGCTCTTGCGCTCGGGGCCCATCAAGATCTTGTCTTTGGCCTTTTCGAAGTCTTGCATCTCCACGACGCGGGCGTTGCGGCGTGCAGCCATCAGGGCCGCTTCATTGCACAGGTTGGCCAAGTCGGCGCCGCTCATCCCGGGTGTGCCACGGGCAATGATTTCGGCCTTGACGTCTTGGCCAATGGGAATCTTGCGCATGTGCACATTGAGCACCTGCTCGCGGCCGCGAATGTCAGGCAGCGTCACATACACCTGACGGTCAAAACGGCCGGGGCGCAGCAAAGCGGCGTCCAGGATGTCGGGCCGGTTGGTGGCGGCGATGACGATCACGCCCAGGTTGGTCTCAAAACCATCCATCTCCACCAGCATTTGGTTGAGGGTTTGTTCACGCTCGTCGTTGCCGCCGCCCAGGCCGGCGCCACGCTGGCGGCCCACCGCGTCGATCTCATCGATGAAGATGATGCAAGGCGCGTTTTTCTTGGCGTTTTCGAACATGTCGCGCACGCGGGCTGCGCCTACGCCCACAAACATTTCGACAAAGTCTGAACCGCTGATGCTGAAAAACGGCACCTTGGCTTCGCCTGCAATGGCCTTGGCGATTAAGGTTTTGCCGGTGCCGGGAGGGCCCACCAACAGCAAACCACGCGGAATGCGCCCGCCCAGCTTTTGAAACTTCTGCGGGTCTTTCAAGAAGTCAACCACTTCCTTGGTTTCTTCTTTGGCCTCGTCGCAGCCCGCCACATCCGCAAAGGTGACGGTGTTGTTGTTCTCATCGAGCATGCGCGCTTTGCTCTTGCCAAAGCTGAACGCACCACCACGACCGCCACCTTGCATTTGGCGCATGAAATAAATCCACACGCCAATGAGCAGCAGCATGGGGCCCCAGCTGACCAGCAAGGTCATGAGCAATGAGCCTTCTTCGCGCGGCTTGACATCAAACTTGACGCCGTTGGCGATCAGGTCGCCCACCAGGCCGCGATCCAAAAACGTGGCGGTGGTGCGCACCCGCTGGTCATTGGTGGTGATGGCCACAATTTCGGTGCCGCCCTGGCCTTCTTGGATGGTGG
>JAAFIY010000125.1 GCA_013297985.1 Comamonadaceae bacterium
GCCGCGCAACCGGAGGGCAACTTCGCTGGCTACCCGGCCGAGGACCTTGTCGGTCGCGTCAATCACAAACCACTCGTGCACCACGTCAGCGGGTTTTGCGCTGACAGTTGTGGACATGAGAAGTCTTTTGAAGGCGTAGCCCTTTTCCGCGGTCGGTCACCCTCTTGAACAGCCTGAGATCAGGCTGGGTGGGGCGCTCTTAGGCGGGGAGTTGTCTTTGCCGCGGGGCCAACAAACGCTGCAAAGCCCTCCATTATATGCCAGCTGTGAGCTAGCCGAGGCTAAAGGCCAAATTCACGGCGAATTGGGACCCGTCAGTCGTTTGGAACGCTCTTGCAGGTCACGGTGCTCGACGCATTGGCGGTGTGCGGCGTGTTCGGCCCGTTGGCATTCGCGGTGCAGGCACATCGGACGCCCAAACACCGATGCATCCCCGCAGGGCGGAGGTGCGGGCTCACGAGCGGCGCTGGCGCGCGGTGGAACAGCCGCCGTTGGGGTGGCGGCCACCGTGGCAGCTTCTGCAGGCGCGCCTGGCTTAGCCGTGGCCTGCTGCCCCAAGACGCCCCCTGTGGCGACGTTGGTGGTGGCACCCGCCGCGCTTGGCACAGCGCTGGGTGCCGCCCCTTGAGGCGCAGAGGCCGCGGCCGGAGCAGGCCGCGCCGCAGCGGCTGGTGCCGCCGGTGCGCTAGCCGTGGGCGGCAAAGCAGGCTTAGCGGTGTTTGTGGCGTCAGCCGCACCGGCAGGCTGCGACGCCCGAGCAGCAGGTGCCGGCAGAGTTGTGGTGGGACTGCGGGCCGACGTGGCAGAGCTCGCAGCAGCGCCCGCAAGGCCCGGGTCGGCCACCCCGGCCCGGGCCGCGCCCGATCCCCCTCCTGATGCCCCCGATGCCCCCGATGCCCCTGAAGTGGCACCGGCGACAGCGGATCCACTAGCCCCGCTCGGCACGGCCGCTGCAGCTACCGGCCGGTCAGTCCGATTGCCAGCAGCGGTCTCGGTGATGATTTCTTCTCGCGGGTTTGCCAGACCGCCCGGCGCGCTCGCCGCACTCGACGGGTTTTGCAGCGACGGTTGAGGTGCTCGCGCCAGATTGACAAGCGAAAAGGCCAGCACCAAAAAACCCACCAAACCGACGCCCCACCAGATCGGACTGATCGCGCTGCCGCGGGTGATCGGGCCCTCGGGTAAGGCCATCGGCGGCTGCGGGCGCGTCGCTGCGGGCCGCCCGGCAACCGGGGGCGCCGGAGCCGGGTTGGGGCCAGAGGCGAGTTCGGTATCGAGTTCCAAGTCCACGGAGGTGGCGCCTTCACGGACCAGCGCAGACCGCGCCCCCGACTCCAGCGGGGCTGGGCCAGTGACGAGGGATTCGGCTGTGGTGAACTCAGGTGCGCTGCCCGGTGGAGGCACCCCTTGGGTGGTCTGTGTGGGGGACTGCACCGTGCGCGCAGCGGCGGCGACTCCACCCGCAGTCGGTGGCAGCAAAGCCTGCGGCACCGTGGTCATGGGCTGGGTGAGCCGCTCGGCCGAAAAGCCGTCGCTCGGTGGCGCATCCACCACCATCGGCGTAGCCGAAAAGACCGGGCCCAGTTCTGCCCGCCAATCAAAGCGTGCCAAGTTTTGGGTGCGGTCCAGCGACATTTCTCGCGCGAACTCGTCCACATCCTGGGGCCGATCTTCTGGCCGAATGCCCAGGCCGTGCGAGACCGCCGCGACGAAGGCGGGCGAATAGGTTTGCCCAAACACCTGCGCCACGGTGCGCACCACCGAGTCGAGTGGCTGCAAGCGATCGCGCAGCACGCGAAAAGTGGCGGGCAGGGGCGCCTCGTTGCACAGGCAACCGTGCACCACTGCGGCCAAAGAATAGAGGTCGGTCCAGGGCCCTTGGCGCATGTCGCGGGCATCGGCGTATTGCTCGATGGGCGCGTAGTTGATCTTCAAGATGGCGGTATGCCGGTGCGACCGATCTGAAATAGCCCGCCGCGCCGCGCCCAAGTCCAGCAAGACAGGCGGCCCCACATCTTGCAAAAAGATGTTGTCGGGTGACACATCCCGGTGGGTGGTGTTGGCCTTGTGCAGCACGTCCAACGCACCGAGCACCGACGCCAACACCGTGCGCAACCACGCTTCGGGCGGTGGCGTGCGCATGTGGCGCCGCGCTTCATTTAAGGTGATGCCCCGGTACAGCGGCATGGCCATGTAGGCGGTGTTGTTCGCTTCCCAGAAGCGATACACCTTGACCAGCGACGGATGGTCAAACTGCGCCAACAGCCGGGCTTCGTTGATGAACGAGGTCAGGCCGGCTTGAAAGGTCTGGTCGTCGCCCGTGGAGCGCATGGCCAAATCCGTGCCCGCCGAGCGCCCGGCCAAGCCGGATGGCATGTATTCCTTGATGGCCACCGGCCGCTGCAACGAATGGTCGAAGGCGGCGTAAACCATGCCAAAGCCGCCCACACCCAGCAAGGCGCGCAGCTCGAACTCACCCAGCCGCGTGCCGGGCGGCAGCGCGTCCATGTGGCTCAGCGCCGCCGCGTGGGCGGGCGACTGCGGGTCAATCGGGGCGGGGATGGGCATGCTTGGGGCAGCAAAACGCGGGGTCAGTTCAGGGGCTGCGTCGGCTAGGAAACTGGCGAGAAAACAAGCATCGGGTCTAGCTTACGCAACTTCGCAGGATACGACCCCGACGCGCGTCTGGGTAGATTGAAGGCTCCAACACCCATGATTTTCAACGCCTTGCAGCGCTTTGGTGAGCGCTGGGCGGCGGCAAACGCGCAGCACTTCACGGCGCAGGGGGCGGGCTTGGAGGCTGGAGAGGACTGGAGGGCACTGGAGGGAGCCGGTGGGGGGCCGCTGAGGGACCAGTGGGGGCCAGTTGGGGGGGCGAAGGGCAGGCGTAGCATCGGCGCATCATGTTCAGTTACCGACACGGGTTTCACGCGGGCAACCATGCCGACGTGCTCAAGCACATCACCTTGCTGGCCACGCTGCGCCATTTGGTGCAAAAAGACACACCGCTGACCTACATCGACACCCACGCCGGTGCAGGGCTGTATCGGCTAGACAGCCACGAAGCCGAGCGCTCGGGTGAAGCCGCGCGGGGCTTTGGGCAACTTTTCGATGAGCGCTTTACGCCTGTTTCGCCCGTCCAATCTGCGCAAGTTGCTACAGAAAATGTAGCAACTCCAGATGCACTGGCTGACTACCTGGGCGTCGTGAAAAGCTTCAACCGAGCAGGCCAGTGGCGGGTGTATCCGGGCTCGCCCATGCTGGCTGAATCGGTCTTGCGGCAAGTGGACCGCGTCAAACTGTTTGAGGTGCATCCCAGCGATGTGCGGGCGCTACAAGGGCACTTAGAGCAACTCGACGCCCCACGGCTGGCGGGTCGGCGGGTGCAGTGCCAGCGCGAAGACGGTTTTGCCCACGGCCCCACGATGCTGCCCCCGCCGTCGCGCCGAGCGGTGCTGCTGTGTGACCCGAGCTTTGAGCTCAAGACCGACTACGCCAAGGTGGCCGAATTTGTCGGCGCCTGCCTCAAGCGCTTCGCGCCCGTCACGCTGCTGGTGTGGCACCCCTTGATTGAGCGGCCCGAAGCCCATGAACTGCCCCGGCGCCTGAAGACCTTGTCCAACCAAGCCGGGCGGCCGTGGCTGCACGTCACCCTGAACGTGCGGCCTGGCGCCGGTGCTGACCGGGTGAATCTGGCCGAACGCGTGGCCGCTCGAATGGCCGCGCAAGCGGCAGGCCGCAGTGGCCCGGCCCTGCGTGGTGGCAACCGGCCCCCGCCGCAGCGGGTGCGCCAAGGCGGCCCCTTGGCGGCCAGCGGCATGTGGGTGATCAACCCGCCCCACACCCTGGCCGAGCGCCTGCAGGCGGTGCTGCCGAAACTGGCTGATCGGCTGACGCCGCCCGACAGCGAGCGCCGCGGCCAATTCACCCTGGACACCAAGGGCTAAAACCCGGTTTTGAGGAGTTAACCGACCGCTCGGTCGGTTAATTTCATACACTGCGGCAGTTGCTTTTTTTTGCGAGGTGCCCGCATGTACACCCAAGCGCTTGATTTGCCGCAGCAGCCCGAGGCCGCCGGTGCCGCTCGCCTGAAGGTGGTCGTCACACCGCCGAGCGAAGCGCAAGCCCGCAGCCAGGCCCGGTTTGACGCGGTGCTAGACGCTGACGGCAAGATCGAGCCGCAAGACTGGATGCCCGAGGCCTACCGCAAAACCTTGGTGCGCCAAATCAGCCAGCACGCACACAGCGAAATTGTGGGCATGCTGCCCGAGGGCAACTGGATCAGCCGCGCCCCCAGCTTGAAGCGCAAGGCCATTTTGCTGGCCAAGGTGCAAGACGAAGCCGGCCACGGCCAATACCTGTACAGCGCCGCTGAAACCTTAGGCGCCAGCCGTGAAGACCTGCTGCACGCCCTGCATACGGGCCGCGCCAAATACAGCAGCATCTTTAACTACCCCACGCTGAATTGGGCCGACGTCGGCGTGATCGGTTGGCTGGTGGACGGCGCGGCCATCATGAACCAGATCCCGCTGTGCCGCTGCAGCTACGGCCCCTATGCGCGGGCCATGATTCGCATCTGCAAAGAAGAGTCTTTTCACCAACGCCAGGGCTTTGAGAGCCTGATGTTGTTGATGCAAGGCACGCCCGGGCAGCGCGCCATGGTGCAAGACGCGGTTAACCGCTGGTGGTGGCCGGTGCTGGCCATGTTTGGCCCGCCTGACGCTGACAGCCCCAACACCGCGCAAAGCACGCGCTGGGGCATCAAACGCATCAGCAACGACGCCCTGCGGCAAAAGTTTGTGGATGCCACCGTGCCCCAAGCCAAGGTGCTGGGCGTGAGCGTGCCCGACCCCGAACTGCGCCTGGATGAAGCCACCGGCCACTACCACTACGGCCCCATTGATTGGGACGATTTTTGGCGTGTGGTCAACGGCCAAGGCCCCTGCAATGCTGAACGCCTGGCCACCCGCGTCAAGGCCGACGCCGACGGCGCCTGGGTGCGTGAAGCCTCACTGGCCTACGCTGCCAAGCAAGCTGCCCGCCAAGGGGCAGCCACCGCCCAGGAGGCCGCATGAGCACCCCGGCGCAGCCGGGTTTGCTACCCTTGTGGGAAGTGTTTGTGCGCAGCAAACAAGGCCTTGAACACAAGCACTGCGGCAGCATCCATGCCGCTGATGCGCAGCAAGCCTTGATGGCCGCCCGTGACGTGTACACCCGCCGGCAAGAAGGCGTGAGCATTTGGGTGGTGCCCTCGGCTGCCATCACCGCCAGCGCCCCAGAAGACAAGGACGAGCTGTTTGATCCAGCTGCCGACAAGATCTACCGCCACCCCACCTTCTACGCCATTCCCGACGAAGTCGGCCACATGTAAGCCTGGGGCGCCGCATGACCGACTCTGCCCTGGCCGTTCAAGCCAAAACCGCTGCTTCCGCCCATTTGACGGCGCAAGCAGCTATCAAATCAATAGCGCCACCGATTGCCGACCCCGTGTTGGCCCTGGCGCTGCACCTGGCCGACACCGCCCTTATTCAAGCCCAGCGCAACGCCGAATGGTGCGGCCACGGCCCGGTGATTGAAGAAGACATCGCGCTGTCCAACTTGAGCCTCGACCTCTTGGGCCAAGCCCGGCTGTTGTACCAACTGGCTGCTCAACGCGTGGGCCACGGCTGCACCGAAGACACCCTGGCCTATTGGCGCGACGCCGAACAGTTCACCAACCTCACCTTGGTGGAACTGCCCCACAGCGGCCCCCTGGCCCCCAGCGCTGCCGCCGACCGCGACTACGCCGTCACCATCGCCCGCAACCACCTGCTGGCGCACCACATGGCACATCGCTGGGCGTCGCTGCTGAGCTGCACCGATGCAGGCCTGGCCGCTGTGGCTGAACGCGCCGTCAAAGAAAACCGCTACCACCTGCGCCACAGCCGCGACTGGCTGCTGCGGCTGGGTGACGGCACCGTGCAATCGCATGCGCGCATGCAAGCCGCCGTCAACCACCTGTGGCCCTACACCCAAGAGTTTTGGCTCGATGACGCCGCCACCTGCGCGGCCCTTGGCGTGGCGCCTTCCGGCACTTGGCATGCTGCTTGGCACCAAGCTGTGAGTGACGATCTTCTTGCCGCCACCTTGGCCGTGCCACCTGAGGGCGGCGCTGTATCCGGCGGCCGCTTCGGGCAGCACAGCGAACACCTCACCCGCTTGGTGGCCGAGATGCAAAGCCTGGCCCGCGCCCACCCGGGGGCGCAGTGGTAGTGAGCACTGACGCCAGCGCGCCTGTGCAGCATTCGGCGCAGGCTGGCACTGCATTGCAACGGGCCCGCTTGGCATTGGCAGAGTTAACTGACCCCGAAATCCCCGTGCTCACCCTGGCCGATTTGGGTGTGCTGCGCGAAGTGCGCCAAACGGCGGACGGCGTGGTCGAAGCGGTGCTCACCCCCACTTACAGCGGCTGCCCCGCCATGGAGCAAATGGCCGACGATGCCCGCGCGGCGCTAGAAAACATCGGCGTGGCGGGCCGGGTGGTGATGCAGTTGTCCCCCGCCTGGACCACTGACTGGATGACCCCCGCCGCCCGCGCCGCGCTCAAGCACTACGGCATTGCCCCGCCCGGCCCGGTTGAGCAGCCCAGCGCGAACGGCGTTGTGGCACTGCGCCGCCACGCGGCTCGCCCAGCCGAAGACGGCCCCGACGCCTGCCCGCGCTGCGCCAGCGCCGACGTGGTGCAAACCTCGGCCTTTGGCTCCACCGCCTGCAAAGCGGCGTGGCGCTGCCTGGCCTGCCGCGAGCCCTTTGATTGGTTCAAGCCTTACTGACACCTTGCCGTCATGCCGCGCCAAATGAGCAGCAACCCCATGGCCCCAGGGCCGCAACGGCCCTAGATTGCAGCCACACACGGCCCTTGTTGTGTCGGCGATCCACCCCCTCTTTGGAGACTCCTCATGAACCTGAAGCAACGCGCAGACCGCATCTTGAGCAACGCCGTCGCAGGCGGCGCCGTCCCGGGCGTGGTGGCCATGGCCGCCAACCGCGAAGGCACCTTGTACGAAGGCGCCTTTGGCGAACGCACTTTGGGCGGCGGCCAGGCCATGACCACCGACACGGTGTGCTGGATTGCGTCCATGAGCAAGGCCATCACCTCGGTGGCCGCCGTGCAGTGTGTTGAGCGCGGCCTGATCGACCTAGACGCGCCCGCCTCCAAGGTGTGCCCGCAAATCGGCGACGCCAAGGTGTTCACGGGTTTTGATGCAGCGGGCCAGCCCACCCACAGGCCGCCGAAGCGGCCCGTGACCTTGCGCCATTTGCTCACCCACAGCGCAGGCTTCAGCTACGAGATCTGGAACGCCGACATGGTCAAGTACCAAGCGGCCTTGGGCATCCCCAGCGTGACCAGTTGCGAAAACAAAGCGCTGACGCTGCCGCTGCTGTTTGACCCGGGCGAGCGCTGGGAATACGGCATCAACATCGACTGGGCCGGCAAGATGGTGGAAGCCGCCAGCGGCAAAAAGCTGGGCGCGTACCTCAAAGAAAATCTCTTCGACCCGCTGGGCATGAGCAGCACCGCCTTCAAGATCACCCCCCACATGCGCAGCCGCTTAAGCGGCGTGCATCTGCGCGGGCCTGACGGCAAGCTGGGCCCCATGCCCTTTGAGCTGAATCAAGAACCCGAATTTGAAATGGGCGGCGGCGGCCTGTATTCCACGGCGGGTGACTACTTGAAGTTTGTGCGCATGGTGCTGAACTACGGCCAATTGGGTGGCGAGCGGGTGCTCAAGCCCGAGACGGTTGCCAACGGCCTGATGCTCAACCAAATGGGGGACTGCCGTGTGGTCAACCTCAAGACCCAACACCCTTTGAGCAACGACGCGGAATTCTTCCCCGGTGTCAGCAAGAGTTGGAGCTTGGCCTTCCAGATCAACAACACGGCCGCACCCACTGGCCGCCCTGCAGGTGGCCTGATGTGGGCAGGCTTGGCCAATTCGTTTTACTGGATTGATCCCAGTACCGGCGTGGGCGGCGTGTTCTTGAGCCAGATCTTTCCGTTTGCCGACACCGGCTCGGTACCCAGCTTTTATGACTTTGAAACGGCCGTGTACGACAGCTTGCGCTAAGCACCGTCGCCCGCGCCCAGTCACCCCGCTCGCCCATGACCCTGCCCCACTTTGCCCCGCTGCGCGTGGCCCGCGTTGACGCCGAGGCCGCCCAGGCCGCCGTGCTCAGCTTTGCGGTGCCGCCTGAACTGCAATCGGCCTTTGCCTTTGTACCGGGGCAGTTTTTGACGCTGCGGGCCGATGTGGGCGGTCAGGACACCCGCCGCAGCTACAGTATTTGTAGCACTCCGGCGCAGTTTGAACGTGAAGGCACCGTTAGCGTGGCCATCAAGCCGGTGGCTGGCGGCGTGTTTTCAAACTGGGCCACGCAGCACCTCGCAGTGGGTGATGTGATGCAGGTGATGCCGCCCGATGGGCGGTTTACCTCGCGCTTGAGCAGCGCGGGGCACCGGGTGCTGTTTGGCGCGGGCTCGGGCATCACCCCCTTGCTGTCGATTGCCGAGCACAGCTTGGCCACCGAGCCGCTGGCGCAAGTCACCCTGGTGTATGCCAACCAGCGCGTGGCCACCGCCATGTTCCATGAGCGGCTGCAAGACCTGAAAGATCGCTATCCGTCGCGCTTTACCCTCATCCAGGTGTTTAGCCGCCAGCCGCAAGAGTGGCCCCTGTTCAACGGCCGCTTGGACACGGCCAAGATGCGCGAACTGCTCAGCGGCCCGCTGGGCGCACTGCCCATGGATGAGGCTTTCATTTGCGGGCCCGAAGGCATGATCGACGCGGTGCAGGCCGAACTGCTGGCCGCTGGCATGCCCGCTGATCGGGTGCACACCGAGCGCTTTGGCGTGCCGGGCCAGACCTTGGTGGCTGCGCCCAAGGCTGCCAGCGCAGGCAGCCCCAAACCGATTGCGCTCACCGTGGTGATCGACGGCAAACCCCACGCCCTGCGCTGCGACCGCGACGAAACGGTGCTGGACGTGGCCGCCGCCGCCGGGCTGGACGTGCCCTACGCCTGCAAGGCCGGCGTGTGCTGCACCTGCCGCGCCCGCGTGTTGCAGGGCCAAGTGCAAATGGCGCGCAACTTCACGCTAGAAG
>JAAFIY010000126.1 GCA_013297985.1 Comamonadaceae bacterium
CCGAGCTGTGCTTTCAAGAATTTCGCACCGCCGATGTGGTGGCCGAAAAACTGCTGAGCTGGGGCATTGAAATCCACCGTGGCATGGGCACCACCGGCGTGGTGGGCATCATCCGCGGCGCCTTGGGGCAAAGCCCCCGGCTGGTGGGCCTGCGCGCCGACATGGACGCGCTGCCCATGCAAGAGTTCAACACCTTCGCCCACGCCAGCACCCACGCGGGCCGCATGCACGCCTGCGGGCACGACGGCCATACCGCCATGCTCTTGGCCGCCGCTCAGCACCTGGCGGCCACACGGCAGTTTGATGGCACCGCCGTGGTGATTTTTCAGCCCGCTGAAGAAGGCGGTGGCGGCGCGCGCGAAATGATCAAAGACGGCCTGTTTGAGCGCTGGCCCGTGGAGGCCGTGTTTGGCATGCACAACTGGCCAGGCGCGGATGTGGGCCGCATGGCAGTGAGCGCCGGGCCGGTGATGGCGGGCACCAATGAATTCAAGATCACCGTGCGCGGCAAAGGCGGCCACGCCGCGCTGCCCCACAACGCGGTCGACCCACTGCCAGTGGCATGCCAGTTGGTGCTGGCGTTTCAGACCATCGTGAGCCGCAACGTCAAGCCCATTGATGCCAGCGTGATCAGCGTGACCATGCTGCACGGCGGCGAAGCCACCAATGTGATTCCAGACTCCATTGAGCTGCAAGGCACGGTCCGCACCTTTACCCTGGAGGTGCTGGATTTGATTGAGCGGCGCATGCGCGAAGTGACTCAGCACCTGTGCGCTGCCCACGGCGTGCAGGCTGATTTTGAATTTGAGCGCAACTACCCGCCCACCATCAACAGTGCGCCTGAGGCGGCATTTGCCCGCCAAGTCATGGAGCGCATCGTGGGCCCCGCCCAGGTGGACGTGCAAGAACCCACCATGGGCGGCGAAGACTTTGCCTACATGCTGCAGGCCAAGCCCGGCGCCTACAGCTTTATTGCCAACGGCCAGGGCGGCCACCGCGAAATCGGCCACGGCGGCGGGCCGTGCATGTTGCACAACCCCAGCTATGACTTCAACGACGACCTGATTCCCCTGGGCGCCACCTACTGGGTAGAACTGGTGCAGAGCTGGCTGGCACCGGGCTTGACCGCGCCGCCAGTGGCCCGCTGATTGGCGCTGTACACCTTCTGACCGCACCCATGATCGACATCGAACGCGCCTTCAGCGCCAGCTACGCCCAAGCCCGCAAGGCCTTTTTGGAAGCGGCGGCCATGGCCGGAGCCAGCATCCAGTCACATAACCACCCCCTGCCTGGCCCCCAGGGCGAAGCGCTGGCCATGGATGTGGCCCGGCTGGGCGCGCCCGATGCGCCTAAGTTGTTGGTGCTGACCAGCGCCTGCCACGGTGTGGAAGGCTACTGCGGCAGCGGCATCCAGGTGCACGCCCTGCACGACGCGGAGCTATTGGCCCAGGCCCGCAGTGGCGATGTGGCCCTGCTGCTGGTGCACGCCCTGAACCCCTGGGGTTTTGCCTGGACACAGCGCGCCACTCAGGAAAACGTCGACCTCAACCGCAACGGCCAAGACTTCGCCAAGCCCTTGCCCGCCAACCCAGGCTATGAGCAACTGGCGGCCTTGCTGGTGCCCGATGTGTGGCCGCCCACCGCCGCCAACGAAGCCGCCCTGGGCGCGGTGATGGCGCAAATGGGCGAAGCCACGTTTCAAGCGGCCTTAAGCGGCGGCCAGTACACCCAGCCCGATGGCTTGTTCTACGGCGGCCAATCTCAAACCTGGAGCCACGCCACATGGTGCAAGGTGCTGAGCGAGCACGGCCGCAGCGTTGAACACCTGGGCTGGATCGACTTTCACACCGGCTTGGGCCCCAACGGCCATGGCGAACGCATTTACGCCGGCCCCGACGCACCCGAACCCCTGGCGCGGGCCAAGCGCTGGTGGGCGGGTGAGGGCGCCACCCCCATCACCAGCTTTTATGACGGCTCTAGCGCATCGGCTCGGCTGACGGGCTTGCTCTGGGAAACGGCACCTGTCATTTGCCCCCAGGCCGAAATCACCGGCATGGCACTCGAATACGGCACTGTGCCGCTGATGGAAGTGGCCCATGCGCTGCGCGGCGCCCATTGGCTGGCCCGCGCGCGGCGCCGCGGCCAAGCGGTGGACGCCGAATTGGCGCGCGCCATCGACGCCCGCACCCTGGCCGCCTTCTACACCGACACCCCCGCCTGGCGTGCTCAGGTGGTGGCGCAGGCGCGGCAGGCCAATATGCAAGCCATTGCGGCACTGGCGGCGGCCTGATCGCGAGCACTTCGCAGTGGAGCAGCGCGCGGTGAGCAGCCCCCCGGCGCCCAACGGCATCCACATCACCGACATCGAGGCGGCCATCAACTGGTGGCGCGCCCGATCGCCTTCGCCCGACGGCGTCACCCTGGCCGCACCGCTGCGGGCCTTGGCGGAGGTGTATGCGCTCTTGGTGTTCTACGCCCAAGACGAATGCGACGCCACGACCATGCCGCCCAAGGCCCACGAGGCCTGGCTAGCCTGGTACGCCAGCACGCCCGACACCCCCTGTATCGCCATTTGCAGCACCAGCCAGGGCGACGCGGTGTGCAAGGGCTGCGGGCGTACTTTTCACGAAGTGCAGCACTGGACCGAAATGAGCCCTCCCGCCAAACGCGCCTGCTGGCGCCGCATCACCGAAAGCGGTGAGGCCTGGCGGTTTAACCGGTATGCCGAGCGGGCCGACCCGGCAGCGCCCAGCGCCAAGACTGCTGCGGCGTCCAAAGCCTGAGCAGCGCGCATGACTGGCTTGGGCGCCCACCCGGGCTGTGCGTCGTTTGCTACATTTTGTATAGCTAGATACGCTGTATTTGTGAGCGGTAGAAGCCTATTCATTTACAAGGTTGGGTTGACGACCTGGCGGGTACACAGCGCTGGCCAAGCCCGCTAGCGCCAAGGCTGCGGCCACGCACACCCCGCTGGGCCAATCGAACCACCAAGACCACCCCATGCCGCCACACAGCGCGGCCGCGGGCACGCCCAGCGCCCAGGCCATCTGTTGCTGTCGGGCATACCAAAGTGCAGGCGCCAACAGCAGGCCCAGCACCACCAACAACCCGAGCACGGGCACGACCAAACTGGTTACCAGCGCAAAGCTCACGTAGAACACGGCGTCACGATCCAACTGCCGCCGCACCAAAGCCACCCCCACCCCAGCAAGCGCAACGACAGCCACTTGCGGGCCCTGCGCCCACAACACATCGGCCGCCAGGAGTTCGGCCATGCGCTCACGCCCGTGCGGGTCTTGTCGGGCACCCAGCATGGCCGTGCTGGCCCCCAGCGCGTACAACAAGCCAATGAGCGCTTCTCGCTGAGCGGGCCAGCGCCGTGCCAGCCAAGCCACCGCCGCCGCACAGGCCAGTGCGCCAGCCGCAGCGGCCGCGTGGGTGGTGATCGCATTGGGGTGATCGACCACCGTCGCCACCCAAAGCGCTGCTGCTGCCGCCGCTTGCGCCACAGCCAAGTCGATGAACACCACCCCCCGGCGTAAGACCTGCATACCCAGGGGCGCCAGCGCCGCCAACCCCAGGCCAAGAACGGCCAAGGGCGCCAGCAGCCACCCGTAGCCGTCTACCTCCGTCATGGCGTCGCGTCAGCCGCCGCCTTGGCTTGCACCAGAGCTTCGACCAAACTGTCCATCCAGCGCACCAGCGCGGCGCCGTCGGCGGTATCGTCCACTGTGGCGGGCAGCACCAGCAGGCTCACTCGGCGCGCTTGGGGCGGTGTCGCCAATTGCTCCACCAACCAGCGCGCGGCGCGCGGGTCTTGATAGCTGCTGACCACCACCGCCAGCGGCGGCTGCGCGCGCAGCCCGTCGCGCAAGCGCTGCAAGTGGCCCGGCGTGGGTGCCATGCCGGGGCGGGGCTCTAGGTCTGCCAACACCCGCATGCCCAGCCAGCGCCACAAATAGCCAAAGCTGGTGTGCTGGGCCACCACGGCTTGACCACGCAGGGGCGCGGCGCGCTGTTGCCACTGGGCCATGCGATCGCGCCAGGCAGCGGCCCACAGGCGGTGCCGCTCGTCAATGGCCCGTGCCTGCTGCGGCGCCAGTTGCTGCAAGCGTTGGGCCAGTGCGGCGGCCACATCCAACAGATTGCCCGGGTGGGTGTGAATATGCGGATTGCCCTGGGCGTGCACATCGCCTGCCCACGGGGTGCCAATCGCGCCTGGCTGCGGGTCGATCAGCTCCACCTGATCACTGGCCCACCACACATCGGCCACCCTTGCGTTGCCCGCTCGCTGCAACAGCACCGGCAGCCAGCCGTCTTCCAGGCCCGCGCCGGTGCACACCGCCAGGTCGGCACTGCGCAGCCGCGCGATCAAGCTGGGCCGGGCCTCAATGTGATGCGGGTCTTGCCCCGCGTGGGTGGCCGAGGTCACCGTGGCCCCCGGCAGCAGCATGCGGGTCAGGGCGGCCCATTCGGGTTCGCAGGCAAACACCTGCGGCAAGTTGCCCTGCGCGTGCGCAAGGGGCAGGCACATCAGGCCCGCCCACAGCGCCGCCGCCAGCCACTTGGTGCCTCGCAGGCGCTGCGATGCGGCCAGCGTTCGAGCCCGCTCAGTAACTGTGGGCACCATGCGCCCCGAACGCCACCACGTATTGCAGAGCCAGGCTGCGGCGCGCCACCTCATCAATCCCCCGCGCATTGCGCTGCTGGGTGAGCTGCAAGCGCAGCGATTGCATGTGGCTGGGCTTGTAGGCCAGCATCAAGGCATGTTCGTTCAGGCGGCCACGGTGAAAATGGTCGTCGTGCGGAATCTGTACCCGCAAGGCGTCAAAACGCGCGCCGGTTTCCCAGTGGGGATGAAAGCGCCACACCACACTGAGTGCGCCTGCGCTGTGGGTGTCGGCGCTGCTGGCAAATCGGTTGAGGCCGCTGGTGCGCGACATCTCTACGGTGGTGCGAAGCTGCTGCTGGCGGTTGTTGCCGTTGGGCGCCCATTTCCAGGTGGCGTCGACCAGCCAAGTGCGCTTGCCGCTGAAGGCTGCGCCGTGCGCGTGGTCATGTTCGAAGGCGCCTTCGCCGTGCTCGTGCTCGTCCTCCACGGCCGCTTCGCGGCGGTTGTGCAGGTGTGACAGGCCAAGCTGCCAACTGTGGGCACGGCTCCAGTCGCCGCCCACCTTGGTGACCAGCGTCGCCGCGCCCAAACCGCCGGGCGCTCGGGCCGCCTCTTTCACCAACTGCCGTCCTCGGAACACCTCAGCGCCCACCATCCAGTACAGGTCGGTGGGCGCGGTCCAGTTCAGTCGCAAGCCATCGTCGTTCCAGTGGCCACCCAAAAACGCGCGGTACAGCAGGGGGCGCTCGATAAAGTCGTCGGCATGCGGGTGCTGGGCATTGAGGTAGCCGATCTGCGACGCAAATCGGCCCGCGCGCACGCTGAGTCCGCCCGGCAGGCGGGTGGTTTGCACC
Source organism: Comamonadaceae bacterium (assembly GCA_013297985.1). Taxonomy (GTDB): domain Bacteria; phylum Pseudomonadota; class Gammaproteobacteria; order Burkholderiales; family Burkholderiaceae_C; genus JAAFIY01. The sequence goes on from JAAFIY010000126.1 coordinate 5,467, forward strand.
CAGGCTTCTTCCAATTCGGCTTCTAGCTTGCCTTCGTGTGTGGCCAGCACGGCCGTGAGCTGTGCTTGCAACGCGCGCCCGATGGGCCCGCCCAGGCTCAGGTCACTGTGGCCCAGTTGCAAGCCCCGGTCGCGGCCGCCCAACGCCAATGCTCGGCTGGTGTGGGTGACATCCAGCACGGCCCCAAAAGACCAGGTGTCGCTTTGCCCTGCGGCACGGCTTGGGGCAAGCGAGGAAGCAGGCGAGGCCGGGGCGGGCGCGTTGGACACACTTTGCGCCCAAGCGCTTGCGCTTGCTGCGAGCGCCACAAACGCCACCGCGCCCCTGACCCAGACCGCCGGGCGCCTTGCCCGAGCGGGCCGGTCGATCAATTGCCTGCGGGGCGCCGCGAGGGCCATGGGTGTCAGCATGAGGATGTTCCTGGTGGCGGGTGTACTCAGCGGCACGCAGCCGCCTATTCACCCTGCGAGTTGAATGCTTAATGCTACAGCGTTGCGCTAAAGCGCCAATCTAGGCTGGGCAGGCAGGGCAAGCCAAGCGCCTGACAGAATCCCGCCGCGGCGGATACGCCTACACCCGCCGCGCCAACTCCGCCGCCTGCCCGACATAGCTCGCCGGGGTCAGGGCCAGCAGGCGATCGCGCTCTGCCTGGGGGATGGGCAAGCTTTGGATGAGCGCGTGCAAATCAGCCGCCTGCACGGTTTTGCCACGGGTGGCGGCCTTGAGCTGCTCATAGGCACCGGCCACGCCATAGCGGCGCATGACGGTTTGAATGGGCTCGGCCAGCACTTCCCAAGCGGCGTCTAGGTCAGCCGCCAGGGCTTCGGGATTGACTTCGAGCTTGGCCAGACCTGTCAGCAGCGATTGCCAGGCCAAGGCGCTGTACCCAAAAGCCACGCCCATGTTGCGCAGCACGGTGGAATCGGTCAGGTCACGCTGCCAGCGGCTGATGGGTAGCTTTTCGCTTAAGTGGCGCAGCACCGCATTGGCCAGCCCCAGGTTGCCTTCAGCGTTTTCAAAATCAATCGGGTTGACTTTGTGCGGCATGGTGGACGAGCCAATTTCGCCGTCTTTCAGCCGTTGCTTGAAGTAGCCCAGCGAGACGTAACCCCAAATGTCGCGGCTGAGGTCGATGAGGATGGTGTTGGTGCGCGCCACCGCGTCAAACAGCTCGGCCAGGTAGTCGTGCGGCTCAATCTGGGTGCTGTAGGCCTGAAAGCTCAGCCCCAAGCCCCACAGGGGCGCACGGCCGTCGGCCACCGCATCGGCCAGCGCCTGGGCGGCGTGGTTGGCGTTGCCGCTGTCTTCTGCGGCTTCTGGCGACTCGACCACCTGGCGGCTGAAGGTCTCCCAATCAAAATCGGGCCAAGCGCTTAAGTGGGCGTTGTAGTTGCCCACAGCGCCGTTCATCTTGGCCATCAGCGGCACGCCTGCAATCCGCTCGCGCGCGCCTTGCAGCCGCGCCACCACGTTGGCCAGCTCTTTGCCCACCGTGGTGGGGCTCGCGGTCTGGCCATGGGTGCGGCTCAGCATGGGCAGCGCAGCGTGCAGGTGCGCCATGTCGCGCAGCGCGGCTGTCACGCGGTCTAGCAGCGGCAGCAACACCTGACCGCGCGCGGCCTTGATCTGCAGCGCATGGCTGGTGTTGTTGATGTCTTCGCTGGTGCAGGCAAAGTGCACAAATTCGGCGCGGCTGGAGAGCTCAGGGCGGCCTTCAAACTTGGACTTGATCCAATATTCCACGGCCTTCACGTCGTGGTTGGTGGTTTTTTCAATGGCCTTGATGGCTGCCGAGTCGTTGGGCGAAAACTGCCGCACCAGTTGCAGCAAATAGCGCCGAGCACCGGCTGACAAGGGCTTGAATTCGTCAAAGCCCGCGTCGCTGAGCGCGATGAACCACGTCACCTCCACCTGCACCCGAAAGCGCATGTAGCCATGCTCCGACAAAATGGGGCGAAGGTCGTCCAACTTGGACGCATAACGGCCGTCCAGGGGCGACAGCGCAAGCAGAGCAGGGGCATTCATGGGGCGGCATTGTAGGTGCCGCTTCGCTAGGGCAGGGCCATCAGATGCTCTTAATTTGATAGCTGCTTGCGCCCATTTGGTCTGCACTTAAGGCGTTTTTTCTTCGCAAGATTCGGCGTGGGAGCCCGCTCGTTTTGGCGCACGGGCGGGCGTGCAAGCACGCACAAGCCCCTATGGGCTGTGGCGGGCGCCCCCTGCACCATGCGGGCTAGCCACGGGCGTGCCGCCTGCTGCCCACCCATCGGAGATCTGCATGAAAAGGCTCTTGGCCGTCATGGCCCTTGCACTGGTCACGTTCAGCGCCGCACATGCGCAAGCCTGGCCCACCAAACCCATCACGCTGGTGGTGCCCTTCCCGCCGGGCGGCTCGACCGACTCAATTGCGCGGGCCATTGCCCCGCAGCTGGCCAAGTCGCTGGGCCAAAGCCTGGTGGTGGACAACCGAGCTGGGGCCACCGGCACCATTGGTGCGGCCAGCGTCAAGCGCTCGCCCGCAGACGGCTATACCTTCTTGGTGACTTCGCTGGGCCCGCTGGTGATTGCGCCGCACCTGATCAAAGGCGTGCAGTACGACGCGCTGGCCGACTTTGACACCATCACGGTGGCGGTGCAGGCCCCCAATGTGCTGGTGGTGCCCGCCAGCTCGCCCCACCGCTCGCTGGCTGATGTGATCGCTTTCCAAAAAGCCAATCCCGACAAGATGAGCTTTGCCTCGTCAGGCAATGGCTCCAGTGACCACCTGACGGCGGAGCTGTTCTGGCTGCAAAGCGGCACCACCGGCGTGCATGTGCCTTACCGAGGTGGAGCGCCTGCGGTCACTGACTTGCTGGGTGGGCAGGTCAATGCGTCGTTTCAGAACGTCAACGCGGTGGTGCAGCACATCTTGGCAGGCCGGCTGCGCGCGCTGGCCGTTACCGGGGCCACCCGCTCGCCGACGCTCCCCAATGTGCCGACCCTGGCCGAGGCGGGCGTGCGCGGGGTGGATGTGTATTCGTGGCAGGCGGTGGTGGGCCCCAAAGGCTTGCCCGCTGATGTGCGCGCCAAATTCCATGCGGCGGTGGTGGCCGCCCTGAATGACCCGGCCGTCAAGCCACAGCTCGAGGCGGTCGGCATGGAAATCGTCGCCAACACGCCCGCCCAATTCGCGGCGTTTCAAGCCCAAGAATTTGCGCGCTGGAAGCAGGTGATTGAGGTGCGCAAGATTACGGCGGATTGAAAGCGCGCCATGCCCAGCCCGCACCTGATTGCCTGCCAAAGCGCTGCGCCATGAGCCTTCAAGCCACACCGGTGGTGCAGACCCTGCGCGTGATACCGGTGGCCGGGCGCGACAGCATGCTGCTCAATTTGAGCGGCGCGCACGGCCCGTTTTTTACCCGCAACCTGCTCATCCTGAC
>JAAFIY010000127.1 GCA_013297985.1 Comamonadaceae bacterium
CTTGCCGAATTCGCCAGCGGTGCTGGAGGTGATGTCGTACACATGGCGGCCGTAGGATGCGGCCTTCTCGGCCATGGGCTGCAGCATCGAGGCTTGCAGGGCCAGCAGCTCTTGGGCGTCTTTGACAGTCAGCATCGCAGCAGCGTGGGCCTGGGCTTCACCCAAGGCGGCTTTGGACGCGCTCACGTTCAGTTCGATCAGACGCTCGGCGCCTTCGAAGGCTTTGCCGGTCAGGCCGAACAGGGTGTCCATGTTGGTTTTGTGAGCGGCGACGACTTGGTCAATGGTCATGTTCATGCTAGCTCTCCTAGAGGTGGATAAAGGGGGCAGTCAGTGGGCAAGAAATCTTTGCTGTAGCGCTTTGCTGCACTGCAACATGAGTGAATGATAAGTGCTGTTTTCGCAATTGCAAGCCTTTTTTGTTGCGCTGCAACAAAATTTTGTGTGAAGCCCCGTGTTGCCCGATTCAGCTAACCCACTCGACCCGTTTTCCGGCGGCCTGGTGGGCTACTACGCCGATCACTTTGTGCTGCCGCTGCCGCCAGGCCACCGCTTTCCCATGGGCAAATACCGGCTGCTGCGTGACCATCTGGCCAGCCAGCCTGGCGTGCAGTTGATGGAGGCCCCCGCTGCGAGCGAGGGCGAACTAGCGCTGGCCCACAGCCCGGCCTACATCCATGCGGTGCTGCAAGGCAGCCTGCCAGCCGACCAGCAGCGCGAGATTGGCTTTCCCTGGAGCCCCGCGATGGCCGAACGCGCTCGGCGATCGGTGGGCGCCACCTTGGCGGCTGCGCGGCGTGCGCTGGGTCTGCACGGGCGGGCGCCCGAAGGCATCAGCGGCAACTTGGCGGGCGGCACCCACCATGCCAGTGCGGATCGGGGCGGCGGCTTTTGTGTCTTCAATGACATGGCCGTGGCGGCGCGGCTGATGCAAGCCGAGTTCAGCCGAGCGCATGGCATGGCCGCCCGTTTGCCGGTGGCGGTGGTGGACTTGGATGTGCACCAGGGCAATGGCACGGCGGCCATCTTTGGCGGCGACGACAGCGTGTTTACTTTGTCGATGCACGGCGAGCGCAATTTCCCTGCCCGCAAGGTGGCGGGCGATTTGGACATCGACCTGCCCGACGGCTGCACCGATGGCCCCTATCTGGATGCGCTAGACGCCGCGCTGCACGACCTGGATATGCGTTTTAAGCCCGGGCTGGTGCTGTACGTGGCCGGGTCTGATCCGCACGAGGGTGATCGCCTGGGGCGACTAAAAATTAGCACCGACGGCTTGTTGGCCCGCGACCGGCGGGTGATGGATTGGGCCTGGCGGCGCCGCGTGCCGCTGGCCTTTGGCATGGCCGGTGGCTACGGCAAAGAACTGGCCACCACCTTGGCGGTGCAAGTCAACACATGGGCGGTGGCGCTGGAATATCGCAAGCGTTGGGCGCGGCTGGCCGCCCGGGCTGCAACCGGCCCGGTTGGCGCGGCAGAATCAGCGGCATGAGCCCCGTTGCCCCATCTGCATCGACCCCGACAGGCGCTGCCTTTAAGCCGCAGCCGCATGCGCGCAGCGCCTATCGTGCGTTTGTGCCCATCACCACGCGCTGGTCTGACAACGACGTCTACGGCCACATCAACAACGTGGCGTACTACAGTTTTTTTGATACAGCGGTCAACAGTTGGCTGATTGAGCGCGGCCTGCTGGACATCCACCAAGGCGCCACGATTGGCCTGGTGGTGCAAACCGGGTGTGACTACTTTGCGTCGCTGGCCTATCCGCAGCCGCTGCAAGCGGGGCTGCGCGTGGCCCATTTGGGCCGTACCAGCGTGCGCTATGAAATTGCGCTGTTTGCGGCCGACGACGCCGTGGCCGCTGCCCAAGGCCATTTTGTGCACGTGATGGTGGATCGCCACACCCGTCGCCCTGTGCCCTTTACGCCAGACTGGATCACCGCCCTTGAAACCCTGCGAATCTAAAGACCACTATGACGATTGAACTGACCGCCGAGCAGCGCTGCGCTGCAGTAGACGAGGCCATCACCAGCCGCATGTCCACCCGGGCCTTCTTGCCCACACCTGTCCCGCGCGAAACGCTGACGCATTTGCTGGATGTGGCCCGCCGCGCGCCGTCAGGCACCAACACCCAGCCTTGGCGGGTGTATGTGCTGCAAGGCGCCAGCCGCGACGCATTGGTGGACAAGGTCGTGGCAGCGCACGACGCCCTGCGCGCCAATCCCGCGTTGGCCGCTGAGCACGCGGAAGCGTACGACTACTACCCCACCCAATGGGTCAGCCCCTACATTGATCGGCGGCGTGAAAACGGCTGGGGCCTGTACGGCCTACTGGGCATTGGCAAGGCCGACAAAGACAAGATGCACGCCCAGCAACAGCGCAACTTTCGCTTCTTTGATGCGCCCGTGGGCCTGATGTTCACCATCGACAAAGTCATGGGCCGCGGCAGCCTAGTGGACTGCGGCATGTTCTTGCAAAACATCATGGTGGCGGCGCGTGGGCACGGGCTGCACACCTGCCCGCAAGCGGCCTGGAACGGCTTTCACAAGCTGATCTTGCCGCACATCGGTGCGGGCGAATCTGAAATGCTGGTGTGCGGTATGTCGCTGGGTTATGCCGACACCCGCGAGGTGGTCAATACCTTTCACACCCCGCGCGAGCCGGTTGAAAACTTCACGCGCTGGTTGGACTGATTTCAACCAGCGCCGGGGCTATCACCCCGCACAATACGGGGCCTTGGGGTGTCATGCCTCAAGGCCCCGTGGCGTTTGTAGGCGCCCCAAGGGGCCAAGACCAACATACGCTTTGAGGGGCCACCTGCCGTGAGCATTGCCGGGATACCGCTGGAGTTCTTTTTGTTTGGGGCCACGCTGTTGGGCGTGGCGCTGTTTCACCACTACACCTTGCAGATTGCGGTGGCTGGGGCGGTGGTGATCAGCTTGTTCAAGCTGCTGGCGGTGTCGGGCTTCTCGATGGCCACCCACTTTCAGCATGAGTGGGTGACGCTGGCCAATTTGCTGGGCTTGCTGCTGGGCTTTGCGCTGCTAGCCGACCACTTTGAGCGCAGTGAAGTGCCCGCCAAGCTGCCCGCCGTGTTGCCCGACGACTGGAAAGGTGGCTTTGTGCTGCTGATACTGGTGTTTGTCATCTCCAGCTTTTTGGACAACATTGCCGCAGCCATGATCGGCGGCAGCATGGCGGCGGTGCTTTACAAAAAGAAAGTGCACATTGGTTTTTTGGCCGCCATCGTGGCGGCCAGCAACGCGGGTGGTTCGGGCTCGGTGGTGGGCGACACCACCACCACCATGATGTGGATTGCAGGCGCCAGCCCCTGGCAGGTGCTAGACGCCTACATCGCCGCAGGCAGCGCCTTGATGATCTTTGGCGTGCTGGCCGCGCGCCAGCAGCATGCCTATCAACCCATCATGACGGACGCTCCAGCCGGGGTGCATGTGCAGTGGTCGCGGTTGGCCATCGTGGCGCTGATCTTGGTGGCGGCGGTGGCGGCCAATGTGTGGTTCAACTTAAGCGCGCCCGAGGTGCTGGACCATTGGCCGGTGATCGGCTTGGCGGTGTGGGCGGCCATTTTGGTCACGGCGCCCTGGCGCCAACCCAAGTGGGGCCTGCTGCCCGACGCGCTGCGCGGCAGTGTGTTTTTGCTGTCCTTGGTGTGGAGCGCGTCGCTGATGCCGGTAGAGCATCTGCCCACACCCAGCTGGCAGTCGGCCTTAGGGCTGGGCTTTTTGTCGGCGGTGTTTGACAACATTCCGCTCACTTCCTTGGCGCTGCACCAGGGCGGCTATGACTGGGGCTTTTTGGCTTATGCGGTGGGCTTTGGCGGATCCATGCTGTGGTTTGGCTCCAGCGCTGGCGTGGCGCTTTCCAACATGTACCCCGAGGCCAAATCCGCCGCCGCCTGGCTGCGTGGCGGCTGGCATGTGGCGTTGGCTTACGTGGTGGGCTTTTTTGTGCTGCTGGCCACCCTGGGCTGGCATCCTGAGCCTTTGCGCAAGGCTGCGGCGGCGGAGTCGGCACCGGCCATCACCGCACCAGCTTCACCAGTGAATGCTACAAAATAGATAGCTGCTTGCGCCCTAAAATAGGGCGAAGCAAGCATTTTTTATCTAAAAAAAACTATGGAGACTGTGCAGATGACCCAAGCCCGGCGCCCCAAAGTGGTGGTCTGTCGCGCCATCTTCCCGGCCATCATTGAAGGCCTTCGCCAACACTTTGAAGTGGTCGACAACCAGGCCGATGTGATGTGGACGCGCGAGCAATTGGTGGCCCATCTGCAAGGCTGCCATGGCGCCTTCACCACCGGCGGCGAACGCATTGACGCGGGCGTGCTGGCCGCCTGCCCCCAACTGCGCGTGGTGGCCAACATGGCCGTGGGCTACAACAACTTTGACGTGCCTGCCATGACTGCCGCTGGCGTGTTGGCCACCAACGCGCCCGGCGTGCTCACCGAGACCACCGCCGACTTTGGCTTTGCGCTGTTGATGGCCACCGCCCGCCGCGTGACCGAGTCTGAACACTACTTGCGCGCAGGCCACTGGACGCGCTGGCGCTACGACATGTTCATTGGCGCAGACGTGCATGGCAGCACCCTGGGCATCATTGGTATGGGCCGCATTGGCCAGGCCATTGCGCGGCGGGGCCACCATGGCTTTGGCATGCGGGTGGTTTATCACAACCGCAGCAAGTTGGATGCGGCCACTGAGGCCGCCTGCGGCGCCAGCTATGTCAGCAAGGCCGAGCTGCTGCAATCGGCTGACCACGTGATGCTGGTGGTGCCCTACAGCGCCGAGTCGCACCACACCATTGGCGCGGCAGAGTTAGCGCAAATGAAGCCATCCGCCACCCTGATCAACCTGGCGCGTGGCGGCATCGTCGATGACGCGGCCTTGGCCGCAGCCCTGCGCGCCCAAACCATCGCTGCGGCTGGCCTGGACGTGTTTGAAGGCGAACCCAAGGTGCACCCTGATTTGCTCACCGTGCCCAACGTGGTGCTAACGCCGCACATCGCCAGCGCCACCACGCCCACCCGCATGGCCATGGCCAGCCTGGCGGCTGACAATTTGGTGGGCTACCTCACCGCCCGCCAAGCCAAGACCCCCTTGAATCCCGAAGTGATCGGCTCCGCCGCCGCGCAGGAGCGCATGGCACGTGCCTGAAGCAACCGCGCTGGTCGGGTGGCTGGCGGCGCTGGCCGCTGTGACGCTGCTGGTGGCTGTACTCGCAAGCTGGCAGTTGCTGGCCTTGCGGCGCGAGGCGCGTGAGCGCAACCAAGCCCTGGCCCAAACCCTGCAGAACCTGCAGCAGCAGTGGGACGCCGCCCAATTGCCCGTGCGGCTGGCCTCGGTATCCGATGCGGTGGCGCGCCTGGACCGCACCGCGCAAGCTGGTCTGCAAGCTGAGGCGCAACAAGCGGGCGCGTTGCAAGCGGTGCAGCAGCAAATGACCAGCCTACAAGGCGGCCTGGGGCAGTCGTTTGAGGCCCTGCGCGGTGGTGTCGACCAGCGCCTAGGCGACGCGCAAGCCCAATCCACCCAAGCCCGCGCCGAGCTGGCCGCCAGCCAGCTTGCGCTGCGCCAAGAACTGCAAAGCAGCCTGTCGGCCCAACTGGCCAGCCTAGCGCAGGGCCTCACGCTCAATGCTGAGGGCCTGCGCAATGCCCTGAACGAGCGGCTGGCCGCTATCCAGACCGACAACGCCCAGCAGCTAGAGCAAATGCGCAAAACCGTGGACGAGCGTTTGCAGTCCACGCTAGAACAGCGCCTGGGCGAATCTTTCCGGCTGGTGAGCGAGCGCCTAGAGCAGGTGCACAAAGGCCTGGGCGAGATGCAAAGCCTGGCCAGCAATGTGGGCGACTTAAAGCGGGTGATGACCAACGTCAAAACCCGCGGCACCTGGGGCGAGGTGCAGCTGCAAGCCATTCTTGAACAAATGCTGGCACCCGACCAATACGCCCGCAACGTCAAAACCGTGCCCGGCAATGACGACATGGTCGAGTGCGCGGTGCGCCTGCCGGGTCGCGGCACCGAAGCGCCGGTGTGGCTGCCCATTGACAGCAAATTTCCGCTGGAGGACTACTTGCGTCTGCTGCAAGCGCAAGAAGACGCCGACAAGCCCGCCATGCAACAAGCGGGCAACGCCCTGGAATCGGCCTTGCGAACTGAGGCCAAAAAAATCCGCAGCAAATACGTGTCGCCACCCAACACCACCGACTTCGCGGTGATGTATCTGCCCAGCGAAAGCCTGTTTGCCGAAGCCCTGCGCAGGCCGGGGCTTGCCGAGGCGATCCAAAACGAACACCGCGTGATGCTGGCCGGCCCCGCCAACTTGGCCGCCATGCTCAACAGCCTGCAAATGGGCTTTAAGACGCTGGTGATTGAAAAGCGCAGCAGCGAGGTGTGGACGCTGTTGGGCCAAGTCAAAACTGAATTTGGCAAGTTTGGCGAAGTGGTGGAGGCCACCCGCAAAAGCATCGACGCCGCCGCCCGTAAGTTTGACGACGTGGGCGTGCGCACCCGCGCGATTGAAAAGCGCCTTCGTGATGTGCAAGAGGAGTTGGAAGCGCCACCGGCAGACGCCCCAGCGCTGCAAGCGCCCAACGCCCCAGCGCTGCAAGCGCCCAGCGCCACCCCCATCATCGATGCGACAGCTGGCGCACCTGCAGCGGCGTTACCGCGCTAAACCGGTCTGATGACGCCCGAACTGGCCCGCCTGATTGCCGCGCTGGTCAGCATCCATGCCTGCATGGCCAGCCTGCGCATGGCCGCGCCCTTGTGGGCCTTGCGGCAAGACTATTCAGAGCTGTGGGTGGGTTTTTTGCTCGCAGGCTTTGCGTTGACGCAGGTTTTCTTGGCAGTGGCGGCGGGTAACTTTGCGGATCGACGGGGGCTGAAAACGCCGGTGGGCTGGAGCGTGGCGGTGGCGGTGCTGGGCACCGTGCCCGCGATCGCCTGGCCCAGCTTTGCCACCCTGGTGGTGGCGGCCTTGTGCAGCGGCGCGGCCACGGGTGCGGCCGTGATCGCCCTGCAGCGCCATGTGGGCCGCGCGGCCAGTGGTGACCCGGCCCGTATCCGCGTGGTGTTTAGCTGGTTGGCGGTGGGGCCCGCCTTGTCGAACTTTGTGGGGCCCTTTACCGCGGGCTTGTTGATTGACGGGTTTGGCTTTCGGGCTGCTTTTTTGGCGTCTGCTCTGTGGCCCTTGGCCGCTTGGTGGTGGGTGCGCAAGACCGTAGAGCTCCCTCCGGTTGTGGCGCCCAGCGGTGGCACTGGCCCTGCGTGGCATTTGATGAAAGACCCTCGCTTTGCGCGCCTGATGTTTGTGAACTGGACGCTGTCATCCTGCTGGGACGTGCACACTTTTTTGGTGCCGGTGATTGGGGTGGAACGCGGCTTGAGTGCGTCTGCCATTGGCACCTTGCTGGGCGTGTTTGCCATTGCTGCCACCGCCGTCCGGATGGCGCTGCCCATCGTTGCGGGGCAGTTGCGCGAGGGCGCCGTATTGATGGTGGCCATGGTGGCCACCGCGCTGCTCTTTGCGCTGTACCCCTTGGCGCCCGGTGCACTGGCCATGGGGGCTTTGTCGGTGCTCTTGGGCGTGGCGCTGGGGTCAGTGCAGCCCATGATCATGAGCACCCTGCACCACATCACCCCTGAGGCGCAGCACGGCCAAGCGCTGGGCCTGCGGGTGATGGTGATCAACGCCAGCAGCGTGGCCATGCCCATTTTGTTTGGCACCGTGGGGGCGGCATTGGGGGCTGCGGCAGTGTTTTGGGGTGTGGGCGCCATGGTGGGCGGCGCAGCCCGGGTAGCCTGGGGGCTGGGGCCCGCCGGGGAAAGCCACCCGATTTAGAGGGGGTCCAAGCGCCAGGCGGAGGGGCCGCGCGCTCGTCAGCCCAACAAGATGCCGCTAAGTTGTACAGCAGTGTCGGACATGGCCGTCAGCGTCACCGGCACATTCGCGGTGCCCGTTTGCGCAAACGGCGTCGTCCAGTTGTACACCTGCAGGCCGAACTGCAGGTATTCCACGTTGATCAGCGTGTCGACCTCGGTGCCGTCGCGCCGTGCCACTTGCAAAGTGGTGGGCACGCCCAAGCCACCCGCCGTGGCACGCAGCAGATAAGCATCGGGCGTTTCAATGAACACCGCCACGTCCAGGCCAAAGCCACCGTCTAGCGTGTCGTTGCCACGGCCCCCAATCAAGCGGTCGTGGCCATCGCCGCCGCGCAGGACATCGTTGCCGCTGGGGTCGGCGCCAATGCCAGCTTCGGATACGGTAAACGGGTGCGCCAGGGGCAGGCTGCCGCTGGCCTGCGCGTACAGCCCCTGCGACAAGCGCGCGGCGGCCAGCATGGCGTCGGGCCAAGTTTGGTTGCTCGCGCTCATCCATGCCAGTGCCGCTTGCGCGTTGCCCGACGTGCCCCAGGTCGCACCGCCAAATTCGGCCAGCAGCGCCTGCATGCGCACAACTGGGGTGGCATTGACCATGCTGGGGTTGAGCTGCAGCCACATGCCATAGGCGGACTGGGCCAACACCTTGGAGTCGGTGTAGCTGCCAGCCAGTGCGTTGAGCTCGCCCAGCGTGGGTAGCCGATCAGCCAAAGCGCGCACCAGCAGCGAAGCGTCCGCTGCCGCGCGGGGGTCGAGGTTGCCGTGCGCCACCCGGGCATCGGTAGAGCCGACAGAGCCCGTCCAGCTCAACGTGGTGAATTCGCTCAGCGCCGTATCGGCTGCGGTGTAGCGGGTACT
>JAAFIY010000128.1 GCA_013297985.1 Comamonadaceae bacterium
TGCCACGGCGACACCGCCGAGGGCTCCCGCACAGGTGGATGTGATCAGCCAAGTGCGCTTGCTGCTATCCACTTCAGATTGACTCATGGCTTCCTAGACTCCCACCTTCACGCATGTCGAGCTTCCCTTGATGTCCTTGATTGTAATGGGTGCATTTGCCCGATCTGTTGCACATGTCCGCGTCAAAAATGAACGAGTCGGACCGATACTCGGCCACCTTCTACTTTCGACCAGGAGTCTCACGATGGGCATGATGCAAGAGTTCAAAGAGTTCGCCGTCAAGGGCAACGTCGTTGACTTGGCGGTAGGCGTGATCATTGGCGCCGCGTTCGGCAAGATCGTTGACTCGATCGTCGGCGACTTGGTGATGCCGCTGGTCAGCGCCGTCATTGGTAAGGTGGACTTCACCAACCTGTTTGTGGTGCTCGGTGCCGTACCAGAAGGCACCGCGATGACGCTAGACGCGTTGAAGAAGGTCGGTGTGCCGGTGTTCGCTTACGGTAACTTCCTGACGATCTTGGTGAACTTCATCATCTTGGCGTTCATCATTTTTCTGATGATCAAACAAGTCAACCGCTTGAAGCGCGAAGCCCCCGCCGCTCCGGCCGAGCCGCCCGCCACGCCAGAAGACGTGGTGTTGCTGCGCGAAATTCGCGACAGCCTGAAGAAATAGCGCTGATGCGTCAGGCCGTTGCCGCGCGGCAAGTTAGCGCGGCGTGGGCAAGGCCATCGTTCGGGCCACGCTGACGGCGTAGATCAGGCTGTCAGGGCGGGCTTTGCCGGTGCCCGCCAGATCAAACGCAGTGCCATGGTCAGGGCTGGTGCGCACCAAGGGCAGGCCCAGAGTGACGTTCACGCCGTGATCTACCCCCAGCAGTTTGACGGGGATCAGGCCTTGGTCGTGATACAGCGCCACGACCGCATCAAATTCAGCCTCACGATCACCGGGCCAAGAGGCGTGGCGAAAAGCGCGCATGAACACCGTGTCAGGGGCAACCGGTCCCACTACGTGCATCCCCGCAGCGCGTGCCAGCTGTACCGCGGGAATGATGTGGTCAATCTCTTCGCGACCAAATAGCCCCCCTTCGCCCGCGTGCGGGTTCAGCCCAGCGACGGCTAGGCGCGGGGCGCGACCCAGCAGCTTGGCCAGGCTGTGGTGCGCCACTTCAAAGGTTTGCAACAGAGCGGGCGCTTGCACCGCATCAATGGCCTCACGCAAAGACACGTGGATGGAGTGCAGCACTGTGCGCAGGTGCGGGCTGGCCAGCATCATGCGCACTGGCAGGCGCCCCGCTGCCTCGGCCGGTGCAATGCCCAGGTGCTTGGCCGCCAGGTGCTGCAGCATTTCGGTGTGGCCCGGAAAGCGCACCCCGGCCTGGGCAAAAGATTCCTTGTGGATGGGCGCCGTCACCACGGCTTTGGCCTCACCCCGCAGCGCAGCCTGGGTGGCCTGTGCAATGGCGTCGTGCGCCATGCGCCCGGCGTATGCGGCGATCTGACCCCAAAGCGGCGGCTCCTCGGCAAGCTGGGGAGTTGCCCAAACGAGGACTGGCCTCCGGCCCAACTGGGTGTTGTGTGTCGCCAGGGCATTTGCGATGGATGCATCACGCAAATCCGCCACCGACACCAGGGCGCAACCTACGATGTCCGCCGCGCGCTGCAAACACGCCATATCTCCAACCACCACGCAGCCATCTAGGGTGGCGGGTGCCTGCGCAAAGGCGCTCAGTGCGATCTCTGGCCCGATGCCCGCAGGGTCGCCCATGGTGATCAATATCGGGGCTGTCATGGCGGCTTCACGCAGGGTTGGCGATGTCAATGAATTCGTGTTGCAGACCCCAGACCGCAGCCGCCCGCGCACCCAAGGCCTGCGCCCCAAAGCGCTCGGTGGCATGGTGACCACAGGCGATGAAGTGCACGCCGGTTTCACGCGCCAGATGCGCTTGGGGCTCGGACATCTCACCGGTGATAAACACATCAGCGCCAGCCGCGATGGCGTCTTCAAAGTAGCTTTGCGCGCCCCCGGTGCACCATGCTATCTTTTTTATAGCTCGTTGCGTCGTCAGTACGGCCCTAGCGGGCTGTTGGGTTTGCGATTCCAGGGCTTGCACCAAGTCTTGGGCGCTGATCGCTGCGGCGGGGCTGCCCAAAAAACCCAACTGTTGGTCGCCAAAGCGGCTGTCTACCGACCAGCCCATCCGCTGGGCCCATTGGGCGTTGTTGCCTAGCTCGGCGTGCGCGTCCAGGGGCAAGTGATAGGCGTACAGATTGATGTCGTGGGCCAGCAAACGGGCGACGCGTTCGCGCAGCCAGCCCACCAGGCGACCGTCTTGCTGGCGCCAGAACAGGCCGTGGTGCACCACGATGGCATCGGCCTGGGCCGCAATGGCTGCCTCGATCAAGGCCAGCGACGCAGTCACGCCCGACACCAAGCGCTGCACCTGCGCCTTGCCCTGCACCTGCAGGCCGTTGGGGCAATAGTCTTTGAAACGCTCGGGTTGCAGCTCTGCGTTCATCCAGTGCGAAAGCGTGTCTCGATCCATGGCGTGGGCAGGTGTATTGGGCCGCCACAGTGCGATGGGCGGCAGGGGTGGAGGCAAATCTTTCAACAGCCCCGTCGCCGTGACGGAAAATGCGGGCCATGAAACGCCAATGGTTGCTATTTAGCCAGACAGTCACTGTGCTGCTGGCCGTTTATTTTGTCGTGCTGACCTTCAAACCCGAGTGGCTGCAGCGCTCACCCCGCCAGGCGGTGGTGTCGCTTTTGGAGGCACCCGGCGGCTCGAGCGCCGCGCCCACGCCCGCCCCGGGCAGCCTGGCCGCAGCCGCGCGCAGCGCATCGGCGGCAGTGGTCAGCATCAACACCAGCAAAGCGGCGGCACCCAACCCCAATCGCAATGACCCCTGGTTTCGCTTCTTTTTTGGCGATGCCGATGCTGCCCCGCAATCGGGTCTGGGCAGCGGCGTCATCGTCAGCCCCGAGGGCTTCGTGCTCACCAACAACCATGTGGTGGAAGGCGCTGACGAAATTGAAGTGGTACTGGCCGACAGCCGCCGGGTGCTAGCCAAGGTGATTGGCACTGACCCCGACACCGACCTGGCCGTGCTCAAAATCGCCGCCGACAAGCTGCCGGTGATCGTGCTGGGCAACTCCGACCGCCTGTTGGTGGGCGACTCGGTGCTGGCCATTGGCAACCCTTTTGGTGTGGGCCAAACGGTGACGAGTGGCATCGTTAGCGCGTTGGGGCGCAACCAGCTGGGCATCAACACGTTTGAGAACTTCATTCAAACCGATGCCGCCATCAACCCGGGCAATTCAGGCGGGGCGTTGGTGGACGTCAACGGCCACTTGATGGGCATCAACACCGCCATCTATTCGCGCTCGGGCGGCAGCATGGGCATTGGCTTTGCGATTCCGGTGTCCACTGCCAAACAGGTGCTGCAAAGCATTGTGGAAAACGGCCGTGTGGTGCGCGGCTGGATTGGGGTGGAGCCCAACGAACTGACGCCCGAGATTGCAGAGACCTTTGGCTTGCGCAACGCCGCTAATTTGCGCGGCGTGATCATCACGGGCGTTTTGCAGGGGGGGCCCGCCGCTCAAGCCGGTATCAAGCCGGGCGATGTGATCGTGGCCGTGGCAGGCCAAGCTGTCACCAATGTGGCAGAACTCTTGACCCGAGTGGCTGCTCTGGCCCCGGGGCAAATCGCTGCATTCGACTTACAACGACAAGGGCAACGCGCCGAAGTCAAAGTGACACCAGGCGTGCGCCCTGCGCCCAAGACGCAGCGTTAAACGCCATTGCGGTGCGGGCCGCAGCTACCCAGCCTTGGGTGGCTCGCGCGAAGTCTCAGCGCCCTCTTCTTCAGGCGCCCCGGTGTATTTGATGAACACCTGCGCCCCCCAAATGCCCAGCTGATACAAGATGCACATGGGGATGGCCAGCGCCAGTTGCGAAATAATGTCTGGCGGGGTGACCACCGCCGCCACCACAAACGCAAACACAATGAAGTAGCCGCGAAAAGACTTGAGCTTTTCAATGCTGACGATGTTGAAACGCGCCAGCAAAATCACCACCACTGGCACCTGAAACGCCAGCCCAAAGGCGATGTAGAGCGACAGGATGGATTCCACGTAGCTGGCCACATCCGGTGTCGCAGCCACGCTGGCCGGGGTGAAGGCCTGGATGAACTTGAACATCTGGTCGAGCACAAAAAACTGCACGAACGAGATGCCGATGTAGGCCAAGCCGCTGCCCATAAAAATCATGGGCAAGGCAAAGCGTTTTTCGTGGCTATACAGGCCAGGGGCCACAAAGCGCCAAGCCTGATACATCACCCAAGGCAGGGCCAACAAAAAGGCCGCCATAAACAGCACCTTCAGCGGCACAAAAAAGGGCGAGAACACCCCCACCGCGATCAGCTTGGCATCAGGCGGCATGTGCGCCCGAATGGGAATGGCAATCAGGTCAATGAGCCGACTGGGGCCCGGCCAAATCGCCAGTAGCGCGGTGGCCACCGCCAGACCGATGAAGGCGTAGATGAGGCGGTCACGCAGCTCGGCCAAGTGCGCCACAAAGGGCTGCTCGGTACCGGCGAGTTCGTCTTCGACAGAGGGTTTGGGAGACGGCTCAGCCATGGGTGCCCATCAAACAACTTTCACGCACAAAAGACTCTTGCAGACGGCAGCACACGCGCTGGCCTCGACGGCCCTTAGCCACCGGAGGAACGCGGCCGAAACCGCGCCACGCGGGCCGCGCCCGACGAGGCCTTGCTGCGCACCCCCGCCTGGGCCTTGTACCACTGCGGCACGCTGCCGCGCTTGACGCGCCAGTTCTTCTTAGGCCGCTGGTATTCCGGGTAGGGCGTGGTCAGGGCGGCAGACAGGGTGTTGGCGGTGTCGTAGCTGGTGGTAGAGCCGTCAAGCCCGCGGGTGGCGTCAGACCAGTCTTTCTCAAAGTCTGTGGCGGTGGTTTGCACGCTGGACGACACATCCCGCGCGGCAGACTCCACCGTTTCTTTCATTTTGCGAAGCTCATCGAGCTCCATCGAGCGGTTGACCTCGGCCTTGACATCGGCCACGTACCGCTGCGCCTTGCCCAGCAGCGCGCCAATGGTGCGCGCCACGCCCGGCAGTTTTTCAGGGCCGATCACGATCAGTGCCACCGCACCGATCAAGAAGATCTTGGAAACGCCCAGGTCGATCATGGCAGGGGGTGCATCGGGGCAAGGTTTAGCCGGACAGGGTCAAGCGCCAACGGCCTGTGTGAACAGGCTGCGGCCCAACGCAATGGCGGGTGACGCGAGCGCTTGGGCGCCGCTTCAGCTTTTTTGCTTGGCCTCGACGTCAATGGTGGTTTTGTCAGCCGCCGCGCTGGCGGTGTTGGTGACCTGGCCCGCCGCTGGTGCGGGCGCTGCGCCATCGGCACCTGCCGCTGGTGCAGACGCGTCTTTGACACCATCTTTAAAGCCACGCACCGCGCCACCGAGGTCAGAGCCCAGGCTGCGCAATTTTTTGGTGCCAAACACCATTACCACCACCAACAGCACGATGAGCCAGTGCCAAATGGAAAGAGAACCCATGGATCACTCCTGAAGCAAGAGGCTGAGTGCCAGAAAACGGCCCCGCAACCCAACTAAATCATTGTAGGCGGGCCCCAATGGCCCTACCAGCGACGGCCAACTTGTATCACCCCACCCTTCACCCTAAACCATCAGCCGATGCGCCAAGGGCGCGGGCCACCCATTACATGCATGTGCAGGTGATGCACCTCTTGCCCGCCCTGCGCGCCGTTGTTGCACACCAGCCGAAAGCCACCTTGGGGGTAGGGCTCGCAGCCTTCTTGCAGGGCCAGCTTGGGCGCTAGCAGCATCATGCGGGCGACCAAACCAGCGTCAGCTTCTGTCAAATGCGCCATCGACACGATATGGCGCTTGGGAATCATCAAAAAATGCACCGGCGCAATCGGGTGGATGTCGTGAAACGCCAGGATTTCATCGTCTTCATACACCTTGCGGCTGGGGATTTGCCCAGCCACGATTTTGCAGAAGATACAGGTGGGGTCAGCGTGCGAAGGGTCAGGGGCGCTCATTCGGTGTACATCTCGCGGCCCTGGTTGAGCCGCACAAAGCCTTTGATGATGCGATAGATAAACCAAATCGAGATGACACCCCAAGCCACCCAGCCAGGCGCGATCAGCAGCAGCCACAACGGCGCCGTCACCAAGTAGAGCAAGCCCGCAATCAGCACCGAGCGCAGCCGCCAGCGAAAGTGCGACGCATGCCAAGTGCCCTGGGCGTCGTCGCGCTTGATGAGGTCAATGATCAGGCTCACCACCAGCAGCAAGGGGCCAAATTGCCCGCCCGGCATCAAGGCGCCTACCGCCACGATCAGGTGCATCACATAGCTCAGCGTGCCCCAGGTGTTCAGGGAACGGATGCGCTCAACGTCGGGGTCAACCAATGTGGTCATGGGCGGGGCCCTCCTTGTAGTGGCTCAGATGCCCGCCTGAACAGCAAGTTCAAGGCCTGTGCCTCAGGTTTTGGCTTGCGTCTCAGCCGCAGCCCGCTCTTGCGCGCGGCGCAGGGCTTTTTCTTCCAGGCCGCCCAAGCCTTCGCGGCGGGCCAATTCAGCCACCACATCGGCGGGCGACAGCTTGAGGTGCGACAAGGCCACCAGGCAGTGAAACCAAAGGTCGGCCATTTCCGCCACCACCCGGGCGCGGTCGCCACCAGTTTCGGCGTCTTTGGCAGCCATGACTACTTCGGTGGCTTCTTCGCCGATTTTTTTAAGAGCGGCGTCAGGCGCTTTGGACAACAGCCGGGCGACGTAGCTGGCGCTGGGGTCACCGCCCGCGCTGGGGTGGCGGCTGTCGATCACCGCGGCCAAGCGCATTAGCACGTCAAGCGTGTGGGGAGTGGATTCGGGTTCAGCCATGGCACGCAAGGGTAGCAGCCGAGCAAAGGTTCAGCGGTAAATGTGCTCTGGGTCTTTGAGCACCGGCTCGACCGCTTCCCACTTGCTCGCGCCCGGCTTGAGCTGGTGAAAAAAACAACTGTGGCGCCCGGTGTGGCAGGCAATGCCAGGTTCGTGGCCAAGTTGGGTGACGGTGAGCAGCACCACGTCGCCGTCGCAGTCCAAGCGAATGTCGTGCACCGTCTGCACATGGCCCGATTCTTCGCCCTTGAACCACAGGCGTTGGCGTGATCGGCTGTAGTACACCGCGCGGCCTTGCTCGGCGGTCAGGGCGAGGGCCTCACGGTTCATGTACGCAAACATCAGCACATGGCCGCTGCCGCGCTCTTGCGCAATGGCGGGCACCAGGCCGTCGGCGTCCCAACGTACCGCGTCAAGCCAATCGGCAGCGCTGGTGATGGGGTCTGTCGCTGAGCTTGATAAAGACATCTTGGCAACCTGTTTGCTACATATTTTGTAGCTGCTTCGGCAATAATACAGGGCCGTAGAGCCCTTTTTTTACTGCGAAATCAAAGCGGCTACTGCCGCACCGCCACGCCGCAAGCCGCCATGTGCGCCTTGCATTCGGCCACAGTGTGCTGGCCATAGTGGAAGATGCTGGCGGCCAGCACCGCGTCGGCCCGGCCCAGGGTGATGCCATCGGCCATGTGCTGCAAGTTGCCCACACCGCCCGAAGCGATCACGGGCACGCTGACCGCGTCACTCACCGCGCGGGTCAACTCCAGATCAAAGCCGCTTTGGGTGCCGTCGCGGTCCATGCTGGTAAGCAAAATTTCGCCTGCACCAAAGGCCGTCATTTGGCGCGCCCATTGAACGGCGTCTAAGCCGGTATTGCGCCGCCCGCCGTGGCTGAACACATCCCAGCCGGGGCCTACTGCTTGGCCATCGGCACCTGTGCGCTTTTCATCGTCTGCAGTGCGGCGGCGCGCATCAATGGCCACCACAATGCATTGCGACCCGTATTTGTCGCTGGCTTCCCGAATCACTTGCGGGTTGGCGATGGCCGCCGAGTTAAAGCTGGTTTTGTCGGCCCCCGCATTCAGCAGCCGACGCACGTCGGCCACGGTGCGCACCCCGCCGCCCACGGTGAGCGGAATGAACACCTGCGCGGCCACCGCTTCAATGATGGGCAAAATCAAATCGCGGCCGTCGCTGGTGGCGGTGATGTCCAAAAAAGTGAGCTCGTCCACGCCCTGCTCGTTGTAGCGGGCAGCAATTTCCACCGGGTCCCCCGCGTCGCGCAACTCCACAAAATTGACGCCCTTGACCACCCGGCCGCCTGTGACGTCCAAGCACGCAATGACTCGTTTGGCCAAGGTCATGGTCGGGTGCAAATCATGACGCCGCCAGCGCGTCGGCCCGCGCCTGCGCCGCCGCAAAGTCCAAGGCGCCGCTGTAGATGGCGCGGCCGCAAATGACGCCTTCGACGCCTTCGCTTTCGACTTTGCACAGCGCTTCAATATCGGCCATGCCGCCCAGGCCGCCCGATGCGATCACCGGCACGGTAATGGCCTGCGCCAGGCGCACCGTGGCTTCGATGTTGATGCCGCTCAGCATGCCGTCGCGGCCAATGTCGGTGTAGATGATCGATTCGACCCCGTAGTCTTCAAACTTGCGGGCCAAGTCCACCACCTCGTGGCCGGTGAGCTTGCTCCAACCGTCGGTGGCCACCTTGCCGTCTTTGGCGTCCAGCCCCACGATGATGTGGCCACCAAA
>JAAFIY010000129.1 GCA_013297985.1 Comamonadaceae bacterium
GTGGCTGTAGCTCAGTTGGTAGAGTCCAGGATTGTGATTCCTGTCGTCGTGGGTTCGAGTCCCATCAGCCACCCCAAGTGCACACAAGAAACCCTGCTATCTAAAGGATAGCGGGGTTTTTCTTTTGGTGTGCTTCGGCCTTAGCGGCTGGGTTCAACCAAGAACCCGTACATCAGTTGCAGCGCAGCACCCGTCCGGGGCGGGCGTCGTTGCGTTGGCCGTCGCGCAGCACGAAGGCGCCATTGACCAGCACATGCGCAAATCCGCTGGGGTGGGTACGAGGCTGATGTGGCGTCGCGTGGTCTTGCACCCCATGGGCATCCAGCACCACGACATCAGCAAAGGTGCCGGGGCGCAGCACGCCGCGGTCAACCAGGCCTAGCCTGGCGGCTGGCCGCCCAGAAATGCGGTGAATGGCCTGCTCTAGGCTAAGGACGCCGCGTTCGCGCGCATAGCTACCCAACAGGCGAGCCGTCCAGCCATAGCCTGAAAGCGACCCAATCACCCCAGCTAGCGGGCCGCGCCGCGAGACCGACAAGGTGTCTGACATGACGCTGCAACGCCGATCCTGCAAGCACAGGCAGATATCGGCGTCGTCGAAGTTGCGCGCCGTCCACAAGAGCTGCGCCAAACCTTCGCCTTCGTCGCGAAGCAAGTTGAGCACGGCATCAAACGGATCGGTACCCAGAATTTGTGCGATGCGTACAAAGTCCAACCCGACGAGTTCGGGGTGTGCCGCCGAATGCAAAAGAACAATCCGTTCCCAGCGACCGGCGGGCACCAGCTGCCAGATGGGCCGAGGGTTGTGACGCATGCGTAGGCGCTCGTCGGGGTCGGCCAGCCGTTTCAAAGTGGCCGCTGTGCCGCCTTCGCGGGCCCAGGCCGGCAGACACGACACCACCACGGTATGGCTCCATTCATGCGGTATCACATCAAACGCGGCGTCCACGCCCTCATAAGCCGCTTGGTCAAGCTGCTCAAGCGCAGCACGCATGGCTCCGGGTGGTGCGCCAAACTTGGGCTGTATGTGGGAGATCTGAAGCCGCGCACCCGCCCTCCGAGCCGTGCGGATGGCCTCAGCAAATCCCTTTTCGCAGTCCACATCGCGGTTGCGCACATGGGTGGCGTACAGCCGCTCGCGTTGGCCGGCTAGCGCGGCCAGCGCGTCGATGTCAGTGGCGGCTGCTTCATTGCCTGGCCAGTATTCAAGGCCAGTCGATAAACCCCAGGCGCCGGCATCAAATGCCTCTTGCGCCAGTCGGCGCATGGCAGGCAGCCCGCCGTCGCCGGCCGCGCGCACCAGTGCACCGTGCCCTACCAAAGCAGCCACATTCACTGCGGGCTGCGCTTGCTCCAGGCGGTCTAGGTACTGGCCAAAGCTAAGCCAGTCCAGTGCCACATCAGCCTGGACATGCCCCAGCATTTGGCTTGGGTCAGGTGGCTGGCCCAGAGGTGCTGCACTGAAGCCGCACTGCCCCACCACTTCCGTCGTGACACCCTGGCACACCGCGCTGTCGGCACGACCGTCAACCAGCAGCGTGAAGTCAGAGTGGGTGTGAATGTCCACAAAGCCTGGGCTGACGACCAGCCCTTGAGCATTGATTCGCTCGCCGGCAAGCACATCGCCCAAGTGGCCGATGGCCACAATGCGATCACCCGTTATGCCGATATCGGCGCGCTTGGCGGCTTCACCCGAGCCGTCGATGACAGTGCCGTGCTCAATGATCAAGTCGAACATCGCAGGCGCACCTTGAGAGCGAAAGCCAAAAGAGTAACCTGAGTCAAGCATTGGCGTGTTGCTTGTGGCGCAGACCTCAGCGGGCACGCATGTCAGTCAACTCGCGCGCGATCAGCTGGACACCAGCATCGATGCGCTCCGTCGCGATGGACGAGTAGCCAATGCGCAAGTAATGACGTGGCAAGCGCGCGCCAGCAAAGAACACATCGCCGGGCTCGACGACCACTCCTTTGGCATACAGCCGCGCGGCCAGTTCGCGTGTGTCAATGCCTTTTCCGGTGTTCAACCACAGAGCGGAGCCTCCCTGCGCGGCCACCGCCTTAAGCGCTGGCGCATGGAGGGCCATGGACGCGTGCAGCACCTGGGCGCGCTCGCGATAGGCCAGGTTCAAACGCCGCACAAAAGCCTCTTGATGCCCGTGCGCAATGAAGCTGGCGGCCACCTGCTGGTTATTGGTCGGCACATGGCGCATCACCAGACGGCGCAAGGCCCTGAGCTCGCGAATAAGCTCCGCGGGCGCCACCACATAGCCTAGGCGCAGTCCGTGGGCCAGGGTCTTGGACAGGCTGCCTAAGTAAATCACGCGCGACTGGGTATCTAGGCTCTTCAGGGCTGGGGTGGGGTGCCCGGAAAAGTTCAATTCGCTTTCGTGATCATCCTCAATCACCACAAAGTCGTCTCGCTCAGCCCGAGCCAGCAGTTCTTGCCGACGCGCCAGAGTCATGGTGACAGTGCTGGGGCATTGGTGGCTGGGGGTCACGTACACATATTGGCAACCGTCGAGGCCAGAGCTGAGTACCAGGCCCTGTTCATCCACCCGCAAAAGCTTCAGATGCCGCGTGCGCAGCAAAAAGTTGTTGCGCGCGTCTGGATAGCCCGGGTTTTCGATTCCAACGTGGGTGCTGGCGCCGATCAACAGTTCAGCCAGCATGAACATGGCTTGCTGCGCGCCCGTTGTCACCAAGATTTCATCTCGCCCAGCCCAGATGCCGCGAGCGGGTAGTAGGCGCCGGTGGATTTGTTCCACCAGTCCGCTGTCGTCGCGATCAATATGGTCTGGTGCCCAGCGTCGCAGCGCTCTCGATTGCAGCGACTCCTTGACGCACTCGCGCCAGTCGGCAATCGGGAAAAGGCTCGCGTCAAACTGGCCGTAGATAAAAGGGTAGGGCTGCTGCTGCCAATCACTAGGCTTTTCGATGTTGCGTTGTGCAGTCGGCACCAGTTTGAGGCGCTGCCGCCAGCTAACACGGCCTGTGGGGCCGGCGGAGTTGGCACGCCGACGCGCATCGAGGTAGGTAGCTTGCAGCTGTTGGCGAACAAAAAAACCGCTGCGTGCGCGTCCTTCAATTAGCCCTTTGTCGGCGAGCGCGCCCAATGCCAGCGACACCGTGGTGCGCGAAAGCCCCAGTGATTCGGCCAACTGTCGGCTGGAGGGAAGCGGTTGGCCTGGCAACAAGTAGCCTTCAAGCAAGGCATGCACCAACATGTCGCGCAGTTGCCCCTGAAGGGTGCTTGCTTGGCCTTCAAAGCGACGAAACAAGCGCTGCCACATCAGGTCTGCAGTGCGATTGGTAGGCCTCATATTGCGCGGATGGTGCGGGCTAACACTAAGAAATACAACCGATTCTGGACTGATTGAATTTACTCGTCTGGACTGATTCAGAAAAGTCGGGCGTGGCTACATTGGCCGATCCCATGAGCAAACCTGCAGACACCGCCCGCTTGATCACTGGTGCCAGCACGGTGGTCTGCTTGGTGGGTCTTTGGATCGTGGGCTCAAAGGCGGGATGGATCAACCCGCAAGCCTTTCCCACCCCAGAACAGTTCTGGGCTGCAGCCAAGCAACTCACGGTGGGCGAGGGCTTTGCAGACGGCCGCGTGCACCAGCACGTGTTGCAAAGCGTCAAGCTCATTCTGTTGGGTTTCTTTGCTGCCACGGCCATCGGCGTGCCCCTCGGCCTTTGGATGGGCTGGAGCCGCAAGGCTGAAGCGTTGGTCAACCCCATTTTTTTGCTGATCCGGCCCATCCCCGCTTTGGCATGGATTCCTTTGGCCATTGTGTGGCTGGGCTTGGGTGATGCGGCCAAAGTAATGATTCTTTGGTTTGCAGCCTTTGTGCCGTCTGTGATCAACAGCTTCACTGGGGTGCGCAATATTGACCGACCGATCATTGAGGCCAGCCGCGTGTTCGGCATCAAGGGTTGGAGCTTGGTGAAAGACGTCATCGTCCCGGGTGCGTTGCCCTCCATCTTTACTGGGCTGCGCCTGTCGCTCCAGGGCTGCCTCACGGCGCTGGTCGCGGCGGAATTGCTGGGCGCCTTGCTGGGCATAGGCAAAGTGCTTTACCAGGCAGGGCTGGACATCTATCCCGCGATGATCTTGGCGGGCATGGTCTCGGTGGCTCTGGTGGGCTTCGGGCTGACCGCCGTACTGGATTGGGTCGAGCGCCGCTCTATGCCTTGGCGCACAGCGCACTGAAGGTTCAGCCATGGGCGACAAACTCGATCGCAACCAACTGGCCTGGCTGTCGGCCACAGGCTTGTTGATTTTCTTTGGCGTATGGACTTTTGCCGCGTGGATCGAGCTGGCACCGCGAAAGTTCTTGCCGCTGCCGTGGGACGTGGTCGAGCGCGGCATTGCCCTGATGACCACGCCGTTTTCGGGCCAGACCTTGCAGGGGCATCTGGCGTCCAGCATCGACCGCTATCTGCGCGGCTTCTTGCTTGCGGCAGCCGTGGGCGTGCCACTGGGCTTGCTGATGGGCTGGTACCGCTGGCTGGACAACGTCGTGACACCTTTGTTTGATTCGCTGCGCTTTATCGCACCGATCGCTTGGGTGCCCTTTGCAGCGCTTTGGTTTGGCACTGGTATCGGCGGACCAACGATGATCATTTTTGCAGGCGCTTTCCCGCCTTGCCTCATCAATGCCTATCGGGGTGCGCGCTTTGTCGAGAAGAAGTACATCGAAGCCGCGCAGGTGTACGGCGCTTCGGGACTGCGCGTGATTTTTGAGGTGCTGCTGCCGGCGTCGATGCCGTCCATCATCGCGGGTCTGCGAATCAGCGCTGGAGCCGGGTGGCAGAGCTTGATTGGCGCTGAACTGATCGCGGCCAACAGCGGCATTGGGCTGATGATGGTCCGCGGCCAAGGTGCGTTGGACACCTCGATCGTTATGGTCGGGATGATTGCCGTGGGCGTCTTCGGTCTGTTGATCGACGTCGCCCTGCGTGGTGTTGAGGCCTGGGTCAATCGCAAGCGAGGGCTTTAAAAAAATGGCCAACATCGTGCTGGACAACGTAAGCCGCACCTTTCGGCGCGACGGAAAAGATTTTCTGGCGCTCGACAACGTGAGCTTTACCTGCAATGAGCATGAGTTTGTGGCCGTGGTGGGCCCCTCAGGCTGCGGCAAAACCACTTGCATGCGCATGGCTGCGGGGCTCGAATTTCCCAGCAGCGGCACTGTCAGTGTGGGAGGCAAGGTCGTCAAAGAACCAGGGCCAGACCGTGCGGTGGTGTTCCAGCAGTTTGCCTTGTTTCCCTGGAAAACCGTGCATGAAAACGTGCTGTTTGGCCTGCGCTCACTGGGAGTGCCCAAGGCGGAGGCGCTGGAGCGGATCACAAAGAACCTCAAGCTGATGAACCTGGAAGGCTACGAGTCGGCCTATCCCCACCAGTTGTCGGGCGGCATGCAGCAGCGGGTGGCCATTGCGCGCGCGTATGTGCTCAATCCCGACGTGTTGCTGATGGACGAACCTTTTGGCGCCTTGGATGCGCAAACCCGCACCGTGATGCAAGAAGAGCTGTTGCGGGTGGGCCGCGCCAATCCTCGCACCGTGATGTTCATCACCCACGCGGTGGAGGAGGCCGTCTACTTGGCCGACCGGGTGGTTGTCATGACTCGACGGCCCGGCGCCATCAAAGAGATCGTGGACATCAAGCCGATCCGTGATGCAGAGAACTGGCAGCAGTACGACCGAATTGAAGACGTCATGGATCTGGTGTCGTTTGTGCATCTGAAGACCCGAATCTGGCGGCTGTTGCGCGAGCAGCATGACCCCGGTGATCACTAAGCCCTTTGCCCCATCTTGATGTTGGATCTGTCCGCGTTTTGTTCCTTAGGAGCCCCCATGAAGCTGACCCGTCGCGTTCTTGCCGCTTTGACCTTTGCCGTCCTCAGCCCGCTTGCAGCCCAATCGCAAGAATTGAGGGAAGTCCGCATCAGTTCGCAGCCCGCCTTGCTTGGCTCCGTTCCGTTCACCCTGGCTGAAGAGCGTGGTTGGTGGCGAGAGGTGGGCCTAAAGGTCACCATCACCAATTTCCCGGCTGGGGCACCCCAAATCGCGGCGAGTAAAAGCTGGGATGTGGGCTACACCGGTGCGGTGCCGGCGGTGTTGGGAGCTGCGCGCTTTAACCTGCATACCGTGGCCTTCAGTGATGACCAGTCGGCTACCAACGGCTTGTATGTGCGCGGCCCGAATGCGGATGCGCTGATCCGTAATCCGGCATCGCTCAAGGGTGGAACGGTGTTCCTCACCGGCAATTCCACCGTGGACCTGGCTGCCCGCATGTGCATCCAAAAGTTTGGCTTGGCGCGTGGCGACGTCACAGTGCGTTCGATGGGGCAAGCCGAGATCATTGCCGCCATGAGTTCTGGCAGCGCCGAAGTGGGTGGGCTGTGGGCACCGAACACCTACACGGTAGAAGAAAAAGCTGGGGCCAAGCCCCTGTGCTCTGGCAAAGATGCGGGCGTCGTCATCCCTGGAAACATCGTTGTGCGTGCTGAGTGGGCTAAAGAAAACCCACAGCTCGTGGCACGTTTCCTGGCGGTCTACCTGCGCGCCCAGCGCGTGATGGCCGCCGACCGCAGAGGCGCTGTAGCCGTGATGAAACGCCACTACGACACGGGGGGCGTCAACATTTCTGAGGCGGCCATGAACAAAGAGTTCGACACGCGCCCGATGTTTGACTTAGCAGGCCAGTTGACCATGTTCAACCGCGGCGCCCAGCCTTCGCGTGGCGACACCACCATGAACACCATCGCCACCTTCATGAAAGAAGTGGGCTCCTTGCGCGCAGACGAAGCCTTGCCCGATCCGAAAACGTACGTCACCGACGAATACCTCAAGCTGATCGATCGCGATCCAGTGTTGAAGGCTTTCGCCAATCGCAGCAACTGATTTCACTGCCCACCGCACCTCAATCTGTACCGCCCGCCAAGAGTTAGTTGACATGGTGGGCTGGGCTTAAGGCCCAGTTGAGGCGTGGCTTGAGGCTTTGCGCCCACTGAACAAAGGAACGGCCGATGGCCAAGCAGTACCTTAAAAAAGCCGATCCGCCGGTGCAAGCAATTGATACCGCCACTGCGGATACGGTGCGCAAGATGCTCAGCGAAATCCAGGCGGGCGGCGAAGAGGCGGTGCGCCGCTATGCCCGCGATCTGGACGGCTACACCGGTGACATCGTGCTGAGTGAGGCGGCATTTGCGGCCGCCGAAAAAGCCCTCTCGCCCGGCATCAAAGAGGACATCCGATTTGCCCGCGACCGGGTGCAGGACTTTGCCCGACGCCAGCGCGACTCGATGCATGAGTTCCGTGCAGAGTTGTTGCCTGGGCTTGTGGCCGGTCAGCGGCTGATCCCGTGCCGAACCGCTGGCTGCTATGTGCCGGGCGGACGCTACGCCCACGCCGCAAGTGCCATCATGAGCGTCGGCACCGCGCAGGTGGCCGGTGTGCGTCACATTGTGGCCACCAGCCCAGCAGCGCGAGACCACGGCGTCCACCCCGGCATTCTGTACGCCATGAAGCTGTGCGGCGCACACACCGTGCTGGCGCTGGGCGGAGTGCAGGCGGTTGCTGCGCTGGCCTACGGCACTTTTAGCGGGCATGAAGCCGACATCATCGTGGGCCCTGGCAACCGGTTTGTCGCCGAGGCCAAGCGCATGCTGTTTGGCCGAGTGGGCATCGACGTCATTGCGGGGCCGACTGAAAGCGCCATCATCGCTGACGAAACTGCGGACCCGGCAGTGGTGGCAGCCGATTTGATCGGTCAGGCTGAGCACGGCCCCGATTCACCCGTTTGGCTCATGACCACGTCGCGTGCGCTGGGTGAGGCCGTGCTGGCACTGGTGCCTTCTGTGATTGCCGCCTTGCCAGAACTGGCACGCAATGCGGCCACCGCCGCTTGGCGCGATTACGCCGAGGTGGTGATCTGTGACACCCGGGAGGAAATGGTGGAGGTCAGCGACCGCTATGCCTGCGAGCATTTGCAAGTGATGGCGGCCGACCTGGACTGGTGGTTGGCCAACCTCACCAACTACGGATCTTTGTTTCTGGGTGAAGAGACCACGGTGGCTTACGGCGACAAGTGCAGCGGCACCAATCACATCTTGCCCACCAAGGGCGCGTCGCGCTATTCGGGCGGCCTGTCGGTGGGAAAATTCATTAAGACGGTGACTTGGCAGCGCTTAGACCGCAGCGCGTCGCGCGTGGTGGGCCAAGTGGCAGCCCGCATTTCGCGGCTCGAAGGCATGGAAGGTCACGCCCGCACGGGCGACGTGCGGCTGCACAAGTACTACCCCCAAGAGCAGTTTGATCTGGGCACCTTGGACGGCCACCGGGCGCACTGAGCCATGAGCCACGCCGTACTGGGCAAGCTGGAGCTTGACCTCACCAAGCAAGAGCCGATTCCTGCCGCTGGGGTCGACGCGGCGCTGGCTTTGATGGCCAACGGCAAGCTGCATCGCTATGGCGAGGTGGGCGCCAAACCCAGTGAGGTGTCGTCGCTCGAGCTTGAATTCGCCACGGAGTTGGGCGCACGGTATTGCGTGGCCATGAACTCATG